>JAFYWD010000017.1 GCA_017558205.1 Lachnospiraceae bacterium
AGACGAAAGCTTTCGGATAAAGGATATTACGGTAAATCCTATGAAAATTTCCCATGATGCAGTGGAACCGGTGGCCTATCGTTTTAAATACGGAAAGAAAAAAGTAGCAGTTGCTACTGATCTTGGAACCTATAATGACTATACAATAGAATGTCTGAAGGGAATGAATGCCTTACTTTTAGAAGCAAATCATGATGTAAATATGGTACAGTACGGTCCCTATCCTTATCCTTTAAAGCAAAGAATTTTAGGAGACAGGGGAGATTTATCTAATGAATTATCGGGAAGATTACTTGGTCTTTTAGCCCATGAAAATTTACAGGGAGTTATCCTAGGGCATCTCAGTAAAGAAAATAATCTGCCGGAGCTGGCTTATGAAACGGTAAGAGTAGAACTGACCATGGGTCAATATGCCTATAAGGGAAAAGAGTTTCCCATTATGGTTGCAAGAAGAGATCAGGTTTCGTCACGAATTCACATAGCATAATAGATATTTATTTTAGGAGGAATCACATGAAAAAGACAATAATTACTGTAGTTGGAAAAGATACCGTAGGTATTATCGCAGGAGTTTGTACTTATTTGGCAGAGAATAAAATTAATATTCTTGATATCTCACAGACCATTGTACAGGGATATTTTAATATGATGATGATAGTAGACAGAACAGGAAGTGAAAAGCCTTTCAAGGAAACAGCAGAAGATTTGGAAAAGCTGGGTGAAAAAATCGGCGTGATCATTAAATGTCAGCGTGAAGATATTTTTAACAGCATGCATAGAATATAGGAAGAAAGGTTGACTTATTATGTTAAATATCTGGGAAGTTGCAGAAACTAATAAAATGATTGAAAAAGAGAATCTGGATGTAAGAACCATTACTCTTGGTATCAGTCTGTTAGATTGTATTGATTCAGATTTAAAGCTTTTAAATGAAAAAATTTATAATAAAATTTATAATGCTGCAAAAAATCTTGTTTCCGTTGGGGATGATATTGGAGCAGAGTTTGGGATACCCATTGTAAATAAGAGAATATCAGTAACTCCTATTGCACTGATCGGAGGTGCAGCTTGTAAAACACCTGATGATTTTGTGGGGATTGCTCATACACTGGATAAGGTAGCTAAGGAAGTAGGGGTAAACTTTATCGGTGGATATTCTGCATTAGTATCGAAAGGTATGACAAAGGCAGATGAGCTTTTAATCCGATCTATTCCAAAGGCTCTTGCCAATACAGAGAGAGTATGCAGTTCAATCAATCTGGGCTCTACCAAAACAGGAATTAATATGGATGCTGTTCGCTTAATGGGAGATATTGTGAAAGAAACGGCAGAATATACAAAAGACAGAGATTCCTTAGGATGTGCCAAGCTGGTAGTATTTTGTAATGCTCCGGATGATAATCCTTTTATGGCAGGTGCCTTCCACGGTGTAACAGAAGAGGACTATATTATTAATGTAGGTGTTAGTGGTCCCGGAGTAGTAAAAACTGCACTGGAAAAGGTAAGAGGTGAAAGCTTCGAGGTACTTTGTGAAACAATTAAGAAAACTGCTTTTAAGGTAACAAGAGTAGGTCAGCTGGTAGCAAAGGAAGCTTCCAAAAGAATGGGAGTGCCTTTTGGTATTGTAGATTTATCGCTGGCACCTACACCGGCCATCGGTGATTCGGTAGCAGATATTTTATGTGAAATGGGATTGGAATATGCAGGTGCTCCCGGAACAACGGCAGCCCTTGCTTTATTAAATGATCAGGTAAAAAAAGGCGGTGTCATGGCATCTTCCTATGTGGGAGGGCTTAGCGGTGCATTTATTCCGGTAAGTGAGGATCAGGGCATGATTAATGCGGTTGTAGCAGGGGCCCTAACCTTGGAAAAGCTGGAAGCCATGACCTGTGTATGCTCTGTTGGTCTGGATATGATTGCCATACCTGGTGATACAAAGGCAACTACCATTTCCGGTATTATTGCTGATGAGCTGGCAATTGGTATGATTAATCAGAAGACTACTGCTGTCAGAATTATACCTGTGATCGGAAAGGACGTGGGAGAAACGGTAATGTTTGGAGGATTATTGGGATATGCTCCTGTTATGCCGGTAAACAAATTCTCCTGTGATGCTTTCGTAAATCGTGGTGGAAGAATTCCGGCTCCTATTCATAGTTTTAAGAATTAGAGGAAATAGTGGGAAAGAAAATAGAACTTTCATTGCTATTAGTGTCGCCGACCAAAGGGTGACAGAACGGAGATCAGTATGAGAAGTATAGAAGAAATTCTTCAGGGACTGGATCAGCTGTTTGAAGCTCATAAAATTGAAGAGGTGGAAGGCTATTTGGAAGCTGCCTTAAATGAATCCAAGGAAAATAGTCAATATGAAGCTATTATCACTATTGTTAATGAGCTGATAGGCTTTTACCGTGATACCAGTCAATATGAAAAATCATTAGCCTATTGCAGACAGATTTTACCTTTTATGGAAGACTTAGGCTTAAAAGGTACCATACATTATGCAACAACCTGTCTGAATATTGCCAATGCCTGCCGTGCAGCAGGAGAATGGCAGGCATCCCTTAGTTTTTATGATCAGGTAATGGAAATTTATAAAAATATTCTTCCTGTCGGACATGAGCTTTTTGCCAGCTACTTTAATAATCTTAGTTTGTTATATCAGGAAATGGGAGATTTTGAAAAAGCTGCTGAAGCATTAAAACAGGCTTTAACCATTATAGAAGCTTATCAGGATGAAATCAAAATTGCGACTACCTGCTCTAATTTAGCAGGCTCTTTAATGAGGGTTGACAGACTGGAGGAGGCAGAGGCGTATCTGAACCGTTCCCTTTCCATCTATATTCAGGATGGAGAGAGAGATTTTCATTATGGAGCAGCGCTATCCGCCATGGGTGAGCTGCAATTTAGAAAAAGAAATTATGTTTTAGCCCATCAATATTATTCTAAAGCCCTTGCAGAACTGGAAAAGCATGTAGGGAAAACAGAATACTATACCAGAACCTTAGAAAATATTACTATGGTCGAGCAGGCCATGGAAGAAGGTTCTATGGAAAAAACAGCTACAGGAAAAACATCCACAGGAAATACATCCACAGAAAAAATAGATACAAAAAGAACATTTGTAGAAAAAACTTCCGGGATGCGGCAGTGTCTTGATTTTTATAATCATTACGGAAAAGTCATGCTGGAGGAAAAATTTGCTGCTTATTTAGATAAAATAGCAGTGGTAATTGTAGGAGAAGGCTCTCATTGTTTTGGCTATGATGATAGTTTGTCTACAGACCATGACTTTTATCCCGGCTTTTCTTTATTAGTTACAAAAGAAACCTATGATAAAATAGGACCTTATTTGCAGGCTGAATATGTAAGGCTGGAAGAAAAGATGTTGACTGCTTCAGACAGGAAGGGGAAAATTGCCCAAGGAAGAACCGGAGTATGCATTATTGAGGAATTCTATAAAAATATTCTTGGAGGTATTACTGTTCCCCAAAATAATGAGCAATGGTTAAGTATGGAAGAGGCTTTATTAGCCACTGCGGTAAACGGAGTAGTTGTAACTGATTCGGAAGGATTTTTTTCATATTACAGAAATCAGCTTCTGAGCTATTATCCCGAGGAAGTATGGAAGAGGAAGCTGTCTCAGCAGTTATATCATTTGTCCCAGTATGGTCAGTATAATTATGGCAGAATGATGACAAGGGGAGATCAGCTGACGGCTTCCCAGTGCCGTAGCTTTTTTATCGATAGTGCCATGAAAACTGTTTATCTGTTAAATAAAGTGTATGCCCCCTATTATAAATGGCTCTATCGTGGAATGGATACATTGGATAGCTTTACAGTAAAAGAAAAAGTGGAGAAGCTTATCAGCTTACCTATTGATAATATTAAGGAAAATCAGAAGCTGATAGAAGAAATCTGCTTGATTTTCTTGAAGCAGATGGAAAGCAGTAGATTGATAACAGTAAGAGAACAGGATACTTATCTTGATCATTACATCAATCAGCTTTTATCTGTTCAGGAGCACCGTCCTACCAAGGAAGAGCTGGTAGACAAATTGGTGCTTCTGGAATGGAAGGCATTTGATACGGTGGAAAATCAAGGGGGACGAGCACAGTGTCAGGATGACTGGCCTACCTTTACTATTATGAGAAAAAGCCAGTACCTTCCCTGGACAGAGGAAATGCTGGAAAGCTATATTCAGGATTTTGAAGCTGCCAAAGAGAAAGGCTGGAACTTAATTACAGAAAAATACGGAAGAATGATGGAATCCACTCAGAAGGAGGAATTTGAACGTTTTAAGTCACAAATTCCTGAGCTGGATGAAGAAAAGAAAATTATCATAGAAGAGATTGTAAAGATTCAGGTGAAATGGATGGAAGAATTTGCAAAAAAATATCCCTATATGGCGGGAAACAGCAGAGTCATTCATACAGCAGATGATTCTGTTTATGAAACTTCCTATGAAACTTATCTGAGAGGAGAGATTTCTACTTATTCAGATCGTACTCTTGATCTTTATGGCCGCTTTATTGTTTCTTATTTGCAGGAAGATAAAAATCTTACAGTTGATATTATGAATAATACAGCTGTTTTATATGGCTATCAGGGATTAGAAGAGGCAGAAATACGTTTGTCCCGGTCTTTGTCATAAGAGTCAGCAAATATATAGTAACATAGAATGGAGTTTGTTATGGAAAATATATATGAATCTGCCAGGGAAATTACCAGGGAGCTGGTAGAGAAAGCAAAGTTAAAAAAAGGAAATATCGTGGTAATTGGCTGCTCCTCCAGTGAGGTGGTAGGAGAAAGAATCGGTACCAATTCTGATCCTGACGTAGCAGAAAAAATTTTTCGTGGAATTAAGGAAATTCTGGACGAAAACGGAATTTATCCGGCAGCACAATGCTGTGAGCATCTGAACCGTGCCATTGTAATTGAGAGAGAAGCTGTACCGCAGTCAGAGACAGTAAATGTAGTACCACAGAAAAAGGCGGGAGGTTCTTTTGCTACAGCAGCCTATTCCCATTTTCAGGATCCTGTGGTAGTAGAAGAAATTAAGGCAGATGCCGGTCTTGATATCGGAGGGACCTTGATAGGAATGCATATGAAAAAGGTGGCAGTTCCTTTACGATTATCTGTTAACCATTTAGGTAATGCTATTTTACTGGCAGCACGAACACGTCCCAAATTTATTGGTGGAAGCCGTGCAGTATATGATGAGGAATTACTATAAATATTAAATAGGGACAGGCTGTTGCATTGCAACAGCCTGTTCTGATAAAAAAATTATTTACTTATGATACATAAATCATCTTCCTGTTTATAGGTGTAAGGAGAGGATGACAGCATGGCCTCTAATAAGATATTTCTTAGGTCATAATAAATGGAACCATCACTACCAAGCTTTTCCCAGTGAAGAGAATGAAGATCGGCAGTTCTTTTCCAGCTGGCAATAGTTTCATTTTGTTCCACAGGAAGATTAACATGGTCACAGGGCATACCGTCTAAAAGCAGATCCTGCAGCTCCTTGTAGAGCTCTGTGGCAGTAGTACCCTTTAGTTGATAATTTTTACCAAAATTATAAATCATTTCTTTTACCTGATCTAAGGAAAGTTTTTCTTCTTTCAATAAACCGGTGACTGCTCCGGCATACCTTTCTTCAGCAATAATAATCTGAGCTTGTAACCAGCCATGAATATTAGAGCCATCAATTACTTCTTCTAAAGCAGCTGTTTCTACTACACCGAATTGATTGTTTAAGGAAGAAATAAGAGAAGGATAATTTGTGATAATTGTCCTTGTCAGCTCATCCTGAAATTGAATTTTTTTGTATAACCAATAATGAATAGGTCCTAAAAATGCGCTCATAGTAATCTCCTTAGTTTTAATATGCTAAATTTATTTATTACCATTAAACGGTAATATGTCAGGGTCAAAAGCCATTCCATTGATTTTTCTTTGTACGAAAGGCTTTTGACCTTGATATCATGGTATACTACAATAAAAGAGATTTCTGTTGCCAAAGCAACAAAATAAGGAGTACTCATTAAAGAGTAACTCCTTGTTTAAATATGGCCATATCATGATAGCCTGCAATTTCACTTTTAACCTTTCCACCTGAGGCGACAGCCAGAACATAATCAAAGAATTCTTGGGAAAGGGTTTCCATTGATATACCTTCCAATAGTTTTCCGGCATTAAAATCAATCCAATGGCTTTTCTTTTTTGCCAAAGCTGAGTTGGTAGCGATTTTAATAGTTGGAACAGGAGAGGCGAAGGGAGTTCCCCGTCCTGTTGTGAAAAGAACAATCTGGGCACCACTGGCTGCGAGAGCAGTAGAAGCTACCAAATCATTACCGGGAGCACTAAGAAGATGTAATCCCTTTCCCTGAATTCTTTCACCATAGGTAAGTACACCTTCCACGGTAGAATCTCCGGACTTTTGTGTACACCCTAAAGATTTATCCTCTAAAGTAGAAATACCTCCCTGTTTATTTCCGGGAGATGGATTTTCATAAATTGTCTGTCCGTGACGTTGATAGTATTCTTTAAAATCATTTATCAGAGAAACAGTTTTGTCAAAAATCTCTTTATTTTTACAACGGTTCATAAGGATAGTTTCAGCACCGAACATTTCAGGTACTTCAGTAAGAATAGTAGAACCACCCTGTGCAATTAACATATCTGAAAAAACACCAACCATAGGATTAGCAGTAATCCCACTGAAACCGTCGCTTCCTCCGCATTTTAGTCCAATAACCAGATGAGAGGCACTAAGAGAGGTTCTTTGGAAGGTAGAGGCATAGGAGAGAAGATCCTTCAGATATTCTAATCCTGTTTCTATTTCATCTTCACATTCCTGTACTACAAGAAATTTAATGCGGTTTGAATCGTAGTCGCCTAAATATTTTTTTAAGTCTTCTACACCGCTGTTTTCACAACCAAGACCAAGAACTAAAACAGCACCGGCATTAGGATGACGAATAAGGTCAGATAGTATCAGCTTTGTATTCTCCTGATCATCACCCATTTGTGAGCAACCGTAAGGATGAGGAAAAGCAATAATACCATCTACCTCATCAGTAAGAAAATTTTGGGCCATGGATGCCAAAGTAGTAGCTACGTTATTAACACAGCCAACAGTAGGAATAATCCATACTTCATTTCGGACACCAACGGAGCCGTCCGAACGAAGATAACCCATAAAAGATTTATCCTCTATATAAGGGGCAAAGGAGGGAGAGGTTTCAGGTTCAAAGGAGTAAGCCAGAACCTCCCCCAAAGTAGTAAGCAAATTGTGTGTATGAACCCATTGTCCGGGTTCTAAATCATGTTTGGCAGTCCCGATAGGATAGCCGTATTTAATAACAGGCTGACCGGCAGATATTTTTTTTACAGCAATCTTATGACCTGCAGGTACAGCGCAATCTATAGTAAAAGAAATATTATCTATGGTTAAAGATTCTCCCGAAGAGAAATCGCGGAGTGCAATAATAACATTGTCCTTAGGATTTATTTTTTGATAAGCCTGCATAGTGCTTTCCTCATTCCTGATGATAGGATATCTTGATAGTAGTTAGTTACTGCATCCGTAAAGCCGGGGATTTCATTTAAATCAAATCCCCAAAAGGAAGCTTGTGCCAAAAGCTTTAAGATAAAGCCTTCCGGCTCTTCCTTATAATGATCCTTAAAAAAGGTTAATACCTGATAATCATCAAAAATCTTATACTCCTGACCGTCTCTTGTGCCATAGAGAGCATTGTCTTCCATTTTATCTGAATGATAGAAGGCAGCTAAAGCAGCAAGAGAGAAGGTGAGATGACTTGGAAGCTTTCCTTTTATTTTATAATAATCCATTAAGCTGGGAAGACATCTGGCCTTCCATTTGGAAACTGAGTTTAAGGAAATCGCAAGTAAACTGTGATCTACATAAGGATTTTTAAAGCGTGAAATTACATCTCTTGCAAACTGTTCCAATTCTTCCCGGGGCAGTGTAAGTGTAGGGATTACTTCTTCAAAAATTGTTTCCTCTATAAAACGATAGATATCGGAATCTTCCATGGAAGCCCTTACAATATCATTACCACAAAGATAAGAGGCAAGAACAAAGGAAGTATGAGCCCCGTTTAAAATCCTGACCTTGCGCTGTTTATACGGCTTTTGACTGGTAGTAAACAGCACCGGCAGTCCGGCTTTATCTAAAGCAAATTCGTTGGAAATATCCTGCATACTTTCAATGACCCAAAGAGCAAAGGGCTCACCGGTTACCAGAAGACGATCGCGACAGCCAAGCTTCATCCATTCTTCCTCTTCCTTATCCGCAGGATATCCGGTGATTATCCGGTCAACAAGAGTAGAAGTGAAGATGCAGGAAGCCTCAATCCAACGTGCAAATTCTTCTTCCAGGCTCCAAAGGCTGATATATTTCATTACACATTCTTTTAAAACAATACCATTATCATCAATCAGCTCTACGGGAAGCATAATCAATCCTTTGGAGGTATCACCTTGATAATAGCGATAACGTTCATAAAGAAAAGCAGTAAGCTTTCCGGGAAAAGTTACCGGAGGACAAGCTGTTATGGAATCTTTGGAATCAAATACAATTCCGGCTTCCGTAGTATTGGATATAACAAAACGAAGATCCGGCAATTGGGCCAGCTTCTGAAAGCCTTCAAAATCAGTATAGCAGTCAATTACATCGGTTACGGAAGTAATAGTACGGTTAATAATCTGAGCGTTACCATCAACTAAACCTCTGAGAGATACATGATAGCGACAGTCCTGAGCCTTAAAATTATCCAGGCTGCCATAGGCGATAGGCTTTACAATTACAATATTACCGTCAAATACACCTTTCTCATTAGCGATATCTATCATATAATCAGCAAATCCACGTAAAAAATTACCTTCACCAAACTGAAGTACTTTGATGGGTCTTTGGATTTGCGGGAATAGTTCTCCGGTTAGTTCTTTCATATAAATAACCTCCGAAAAATGTAAGTGCTTACATATAATATATACAGATAACAAAATAAAATCAAGTCAAATAGACAAAATAAATTGTATTTATTATGTTTTTTTCTATAATGACCGGAAATAATGCTTGTTTTCAAAAAATAAAAAAATTATAATAGAAGAAAAATGGTGTAACTACTTACAGATGAGGTGAAAGCTTGAACATATATGACATTTCAAAGCGGGCAGGTGTATCCATTGCCACCGTATCACGTGTGCTGAACAACAGCTCCAGAGTCAGCGAAAAAACAAGACAAAAAGTATTAAGTGTAATGGAAGAATGTGGCTATACCCCCAATGCCTTTGCCAGAGGACTGGGACTTAACAGTATGAAGACCATAGGAGTTATGTGCTCGGATTCCTCCTATCCTTATCAGGCCAAGGCTGTATATTTTATTCAACAGCAACTTAGAAGCTATGGCTATGACTGTATTCTTTGCTGTACCGGAGATGAATACCTTCATAAGAAGGAATACTGTGATTTGTTATTAACAAAAAAGGTAGATGGAATTATTCTTGTAGGTTCCGGTTATATCTCCCAAAAGCCTGAGGAAAATCGGTTTATTACCGAGACTGCCCAAAAGGTGCCGGTAATGCTGTTGAATGGTCATGTGGAAGGAGATAATGTTTACTGTATCGTTACTGATGATGAAAGATCCATGGAAAAAGCTGCCACGTATCTTTTAGAGGAGGGAGAGGGGCAGGAACTTCTTTATCTTTACAATGCTTTATCTGACAGTGGAAGACGTAAAATCCAGGGGATAAAAAAAGCCTGTGAAAAAAAGGGGATGGATCCGGAAGCTGCCAGAATCTATTATTTTGACGGTTATCATGAGGATATCCCAAGAATTGCTGATTTTTTACATCAGCTGAGTGAAAAGGGAATCAACTTTAATAAAATTCTATGCTCAGATGATTCCCTGGCCATGGGAGCCTTACGCTATGCCTACCAGGAAAAATTGCAGGTGCCGGAAAAGCTTCAGATTATGGGATACGGAAATTCCATGCTGGTGCATTGCTGTAATCCTCAGCTGACATCTGTAGATACAAAGGAAGAGATCATGTGCCGGACTTTGGTGGACACCCTGCTTCATGTGCTGGACGGAGAGGAAAAACCTGCGATACAGGTATATTCAGGGGAATTGATGCTAAGGGGAACTACCTTAAGTCGGAAATAAAAAATAAATTCCTGAGTTTTTAATAGGAGGACCATCAGCTGCTGACAGTATAAAAAACAGAATACATTGTAACTCTACGGCACAGGTCTTAGAAAAAGTATAAATAATAAGATATCTTGAATAAAAGAAAGGGGAATAACCATGAGAGTAAAAGCAACTTATTTTCAAAATGATAAGGAACATCCACTGGTATATGGTGATATTAACCTGATTAATCCTTCGAGAAAAAGGTTAAGAGGAGAAGAGGAAAAGGAAGGTATTTTGGCAGAAACCGTAATTGCCGGTTTTTGCGGTACTGATCATGAGCTGATGAGAATGGGAAAAGAGGGCTTGCTGGATCATAAATTTCCGGCAGGTGAAAAGCGTCTTATCAATGGCCATGAGGGAGTGGTTTGGGTTCCTTCCCAGAACAGATTCGCCATAGTTCTTATTCGCGGTGGTGATTCCTACGACCCTACCAGATATACAGAGGATGAGTCTTATTTCGAGTATGGCTGCGATCAGGCTGACGGTTTATTCTCGGATCATAATTACTATCATCCTGATATGCTTCTCCCCATTCCGGAGGGATATGTAAAGGATGGTAAGCTGGCCTTATCCTTTGCTAAAAAAATGGTATTTCCCGATCCCTACAGCTGTATGGTATTTCAGTTAGAACGAATGGAGGATTTAGGAAGTGCCCACAATTTCAGAATTGAAATGGCAAAGCATAAATGCTCAGAGGAAGAAGCAAGAAAACTGGCAAAAGAGCATATTTTTGACAGAACCGTAATTTTTGGTCTGGGTACCACCGGAATGTTTATTGGTGACCTGATCAGACAGAATTATCCGGATGCTAAAATTGTCTTTGTGGCAAGAAGTGAAAAATCCACCAATAAGATCTCCTTTGCCCTGGAAACTGCTAAGGCTGATTATGTTCAAAGCTGTTTTGATACGAAAGAAGAACTGGCAGAGGCTATTTGCAAAGAACTTGGCGGTACAGCTACTACCTTTATCGGTACAGGCGGCACTACGGTAGAGCATGAAATTGCTTTTCAGTATGGGGTGCTTGGCTGTAACGGAATCTACAACAGCTTTAGTCTGGGACCTAAGGTAACCTTCGATACTATGCCCTTTGGTTTTAAAAATCATCTGATTTTATCTTCCATCAATTTCCGTCAGGCTCATATGGAAAAAGCTATTGAGATTCTTGCCAAGAGTCGGTATGACGAAATTGTAGAGCTGATTGACAAAGAAGAATTTATTAAGGATCCTATAGATGCTTATGAAAATAAAATTTACTGTAAAGGTGCACCAATAAAAACTGCAGTTATCTGGAATGAAAAATATATTGACCGTACCCGTTAAAGAAAAGGAGATACTTCATGAAAACTGTTTTAATAGAAAAACCGGGGGAAATTAAAATAACGGAAGCACCGATTCCTGTGCCGGGAGAAAAGGAGGCACTGTTAAAAGTACGTTATTGCGGAATCTGTGGTGCTGACGTGGCAAGCTACACGGGGAATCAGCCCTTTACCAGCTATCCCAGAATTCCGGGTCATGAATTTAGTGCTGAAATTGTGGAAATTGGAGAGAATCCTCAGGGACTTAAGGCAGGGGATGTGGTAACTGCCAATCCCTATTTTAACTGTGGCAGCTGCTATTCCTGTGAAAGAGGCTTTGTCAACTGCTGTACGGATAATCAGACCATGGGAGTGCAAAGAGACGGAAGCTTTTCAGAATATATTACCATGCCTGTAGAACGACTGATTCCCGGTATGGGTCTTTCTGCCAAGGAGCTGGCTTTGATAGAACCCTTTTCTATCAGCTACCATGCCTTAAGCAGAGCAAATATCCAGCCTACGGACAAGGTATTGGTGGTAGGTGCCGGTCCCATCGGTTTGTTTGCATTAATTAGTGCCAAAATGCGTGGGGCTACTGTGTATGTATCAGACACTCTGGAGGGAAGACTGGAAACAGCTCTGGAATATGGTGCAGATGGGGTTATTAATGTTGCCAATAAGGATTTAATGGAAGCCATGGAAGAAATTACAGGTGGAAAGGGCTTTGACGTTTGTGTGGAAGCCTGCGGACTTTCTCAGACCTTTTTAAATTGTATCGATGCGGTTTGCTTTGCCGGCAGCATTATTTTAATTGGAAATGGTAAGAAAGAAACTACCTTTTTACATTCCATACTTCTGAAAAAGGAATTAAATGTTTACGGAAGCAGAAATTCCTACACCAAGGATTTTAAAGCCTTAATTCAATTGGTGGCACAGGGGCGTGTGGATGTTTTAAAAATGGTCAGCAAGGTTTATCCGCTGGAAGAAGTAAAAGAGGCCTTTGATGCCTTGGTCAATAATGACGGAAGCTTAAAAAAGGTGTTAATTGAAATGTAAATATGGCAAGAAAAGGTGGAGGTTTCTATGATTATAGATGCTCATTTGCACTTATGGGAAAAACAGCAGGGGATGGTAAACCAAAAGCCGGTATATTCCATTGGCGGAGGGAAAAGTGATTTTGGCGGAGTAATACGTCAGATGATGCCGCCTTATATGACCGATGGGGTCAATTCTGTAGAGCGATTGATCGCTAATATGGATTATGCCAGAGTTGGCGGTGCTGTAGTCACCCAGGAATATATTGATGGGAATCAGGATAAGTATTTACTGGAATGTAAAAAGAAATATCCTGACAGAATAAAAATTTGCAGTCTCTATGAAGAAAAAGAAGATTACCGTTTGGAGGGCTTTGATGGCATTAAGGTATGTGCAGGAAGGCTGACTACTGTGAAGCCGGAAGAACTGGGATTTTTATGCAGACAGCTGACTGAGCAGAATAAATTTCTTTCCATTGATCTGGCAGACGGTGCCGAACAGGTGCCTGCCATGGAGAAGCTGATTGCTGAATATCCTGATTTGAAAATTGCTATCGGACATTTTGGTATGGTAACCAGACCTAATTGGGAAAAGCAAATTGAACTGGCCTGTCATAAAAATGTTTATATTGAGAGCGGAGGAATTACCTGGCTGTTCCATAAAGAATTTTATCCTTATCCTTCAGCAATAGATGCCATTATCAGAGCAAAGGAAATTTGCGGAATGGAAAAGCTGATGTGGGGAAGTGATTATCCAAGAACCATGACTGCCATAACTTATCTGATGTCCCGGGATTTCGTAGAAAAATCTGATAAGCTTACGGAAAGTGAAAAGAAGATGTTCTTAGGGGAAAATGCAAAGAAGTTTTATGGCTTTAAGGAGTTGCCTGAGATTCCCTATACCATTAATATGGTGGAATAGAGTGAGTTGAATTAGAAAAGGATGAGAGCCTAACGGTCCTCATCCTTGATTTTTATATTAGTGTTTTGCTCTAAAATGGAATGGATAAATTTTTCTACGGCAGGATTATCCTTGCAGGTATGATAAGAATATACGAAGCCTACCTGACGTTTGGGAATTTCGTTGCCAAGGGATATGGTAATTAAATCTCCGGACTGTAATTCCTTCTGTATAAATTCCTTAATAACACAGGCGATTCCCAAATCTATTTTTGCAAATTCAATCAGGAGATCCATATTGCCTACTTCCATGATTTCATCCGGCTCCATACTTTCTTCCTGAAGATATTGTTCCACGTACTTTCTGCTGATATTTTCACTGTCCAGCATCATAAAGGTGGCATTTTTTAGGGCTTCTTTTGGGCTGACACCTTCTCTTAAGCCAAGATTCTGCAAATAACTTTCGGTGGTAACAAAGCTGTCCTGTATTTCCAGAAATGGAATAGACTGGTAGGAGCGAAGCTTTTTAGGAAGACCTATGAGTCCAATGTCAATGGTACCGTTATCTAAACAGTTGAGTGTTTCCGATGAGGTTTGGCACATAATCTTAATTTTAATATGAGGATTTTCTTTTTTAAACTTACTTAAGGAGGGAAGCAGTAAAAATTTACAAAGCGTAGTGCTGACTCCGATAGTCAAATGTCCTACCCCCAGCTCATTCATTTTTTTAATTCGTTCTTCCCCATTTTGAATACAGATAAAGGCAGTCTTAATCTGCTCGTAAAGATATTCCCCTTCCTCTGTCAGGGTAACACCTCTGGAATTGCGGAGAAACAGCACAGTTTCCAGGTTAGACTCCAACTTGGAAATAGCCTTGGAAATGGCAGGCTGACTGATATATAATTCCTTGGCGGCAGCTGATATGTTTTTACAATTTGCCACAGTATAAAAAATATAATACAAATTTAAATTAGCTTCCATAGGCTTTTCTCCATAATGTATATTATAACTATAAATTATAACATGTCGTGATAAAAAGCAAGAAAAATATATTTGTATTTGCGAATTATAAATATATTTGAGACTAAATTATCTAAAAAGTCGTAAGAATATTAGTAAGAGAAATAAAATAATAAAAGTAATTGATGTACAGAAAACTGTACGATATAAAGTCCATGAGTTGCCGGAGGTAAATTTGGATGGATAAAGTGTTTACTGAAAATGGATGGAGAAGCATAACTAACAGTTATATTTTACATAAGTAATATGTATTATCTTCATAACTGTTATAATGCTATAATACACTCAATTAAAGAATATCCGTAAAAGCTTATAGCTGTAAATTTAACGGAGAAAATTTAAAAACAGCACAAAGCTGTTAATCCAATATAGATATTTAGGAGGATGTTGTTATGGGAATGACAATGACACAGAAAATATTGGCTGCACACGCAGGGCTTGAAAGTGTAGTAGCCGGTCAGCTGATAGAGGCAGATTTGGATCTGGTACTGGGAAATGATATTACCAGTCCTGTTGCCATCCATGAAATGGAAAAAATGAAGGTAGACGGTGTATTCCACAAGGATAAGATTGCACTTGTACCGGACCATTTTGTACCGAATAAGGATATAAAATCTGCTGAGCATTGTAAATGTGTGAGAGAATTTGCACTTAAGAATGAAATTACCAACTATTTTGAAGTTGGAGAAATGGGAATTGAGCATGCACTTCTTCCTGAAAAAGGATTAACAGTAGCCGGAGATGTAATTATCGGGGCTGATTCACATACCTGTACCTATGGTGCTTTAGGTGCTTTTTCTACAGGAGTGGGAAGTACTGACATGGCAGCCGGTATGGCTACCGGTAAAGCATGGTTCAAGGTACCGGCAGCTATTAAATTTAATTTAGTAGGAAAGCCTTCAGAATGGGTTAGCGGTAAAGATGTTATTTTACATATTATCGGAATGATCGGTGTAGATGGGGCTCTTTATAAATCCATGGAATTTGTAGGAGAAGGTATTCAGCATCTTACCATGGATGATCGTTTTACCATTGCCAATATGGCTATTGAAGCCGGTGGAAAAAATGGAATTTTTCCGGTAGACCAGCTTGCTATTGACTACATGAAAGAGCATTCAAAGAGAAGCTTTACTATTTATGAAGCAGATGAAGATGCAGAGTACGAAGAGGAGTATACCATTGATTTATCAGCCTTACGTCCTACCATTGCATTCCCTCATCTTCCGGAAAATACAAAAACCATTGATGATATTACAGAAGAAATTAAGGTGGATCAGGTAGTAATCGGGTCCTGTACTAATGGACGTTTAGATGACCTTCGTTGTGCGGCTAAGGTATTAGAAGGACGTCATGTAAAGAAGGGACTTCGCTGTATTATTATTCCTGCAACTCAGGCAATTTATTTACAGGCTATGGAAGAAGGCTTGATTAAAACCTTTATTCAGGCGGGAGCTGTAGTAAGTACACCTACCTGTGGTCCCTGTCTTGGTGGTTATATGGGAATTCTTGCAGAAAATGAACGCTGTGTTTCCACCACTAACAGAAACTTTGTAGGTCGTATGGGACATATCACCAGTGAAATTTATCTGGCAAGCCCGGCAGTAGCGGCAGCCAGTGCGGTAGCAGGAGTGATTTCCTGCCCTGAAAGACTGTAATCTATGAGAATAAAATATAAAAGATAGATGGGAGAACTACTATGAAAAAAGCAACAGGTCGTGTGTTTAAATATGGAGATAATGTAGATACAGATGTTATCATTCCTGCAAGATATTTGAATTCTTCAGATCCTGCAGAATTGGCAACACATTGTATGGAAGATATTGATAAGGAATTTGTAAAAAAAGTAAGCAAGGGAGATATTATGGTAGCTAACAAGAATTTTGGCTGTGGCTCATCCAGAGAACATGCTCCCATTGCCATTAAAGCTGCCGGTATTGACTGTGTAATCGCAGAAACCTTTGCCAGAATTTTCTACCGTAACTCTATTAATATCGGACTTCCAATTATTGAATGTCCGGAAGCTGCCAAGGAAATTGAGGATGGAGATCAGGTAGAGGTAGACTTTGACAGCGGTATTATTAAAAACTTATCTAAGAATAAAGAGTACCAGGGACAGGCTTTTCCCGCCTTTATGCAAAAAATTATTGCCTGTGAAGGTCTGGTAAACTATATTAATCAGAAATAATCTGAAAATTTCCTCTTTTTTAGTTGATTTTCAAGGTTAATGCAATCATAGAATAATAGGTAGCTGTCCGGGTTAGTGTCACTTTTTTCGCCTCAAAACAGCAATGATTTTTTAATAAAATCCCTCGAATCATTGGTTCTAGGGATTTATTATTATTATAAAAAAACATTGTTATTACAAGGGAAACGGAATATAATAACTATAACAAGTTTTATTTTATTAAGTTATCTTCAAGGAATAGGAGAATTCTATGTGCTAAAAGATTTCTTTCCCTGTTTATGATAAATAAACTTAAAGGAAAGGAGAAACTCGAATGAATGGAGGAATGGGTGTGGTAAAAACTAGAACAGAAGCTAAGGAATTTATTGCATCGATGTCTGATGTTGATTTCGCTAAAGTTTGTGAGTATCTAAATACTAAATTCTTTTTGAAAAGTGAAAATAAAAAAGCTTGCGAAGAAAGATTTATAAAAGAAGTGAAAAAAGCTGAAGAATCGATAGAACAAGGTCATTTTGTTACATCAAAAGAATTACATGAGTTTCTAGGGATTTAGAGAATGTTAAATGTCATTTATTCAGATGAAGTGAAATGGAAGTTGAAATTACTAAAAGAAAAACTTGCTTTGATTCAGAGCGAGAAAAAGGTAGTGAAAACTATAGGAGGTATTATTTCGGTTCTTGACAGTTTGGGAGAATAAGAATTAAAAGAAGGACTTGTACCTGAGAAAAGGGAGGAAACTATATGAGTAAGGTTATTACCATTAGCCGTGAATACGGTGCTGGTGGACATTCTATCGGTTTAAAGCTTGCAGAACAGCTGGGAATTCCCCTATATGATAAAGAGATTATGGACGAGACAGCCAAAGCCAGTGGCTTTGATATGGAGTTGATTGAAAGTGAAGAAGAAGATGTTTCCATGAGAACCTCTACTA
>JAFYWD010000170.1 GCA_017558205.1 Lachnospiraceae bacterium
ATTCACCGGTTGGTATTTGAAGACAGAGAGGGAACTCCTATTTTGTTTGGGAAAGAGTATTTTGAAGAATTAAAGAATTTGCCACTAAAATGTGGTGGTTCGTATTTGGTGAAAAAATATCCGGGGCAGATAGAGACAGTTTCAGTCAGAAGTGAAGAAGAGCTGATGGATGTGGATACGCCGGAGGAATTAGAAACATTAAAATTTTATGTTAGATCATAAGAACAATGGCAACAATGAAAATAATGATAAAAAATAATGATAATAATGGGAACAATGGGAACAATGGAAGGAGAAGGCTATGTACACCATGAGAAATTATGTGCAGGCACAAAGCTTGGAAGAGGCTTATGAACTGCGGAGAAAGAATAAAAATAATGTGATACTGGGTGGCAATCTCTGGCTGAAAATGACCACAAGGGATTTGGCTACAGGGATTGACTTATGCAACTTAGGCTTAGACAAAATAGAAGAAGATGAAGAAGGTTATTCCATTGGTTGTATGTGTTCTTTGAGAGATTTAGAAACCAATGCCTCCCTGGAAGCAGAATTTGGAGGAGCTGTAAAAGAGGCTCTAAGACATATTGTGGGGGTGCAATTTAGGAACACCGCAACGGTAGGAGGAAGTGTATTTCCTCGATTTGGTTTTTCTGATGTACTGACTCTTTTGGCTGCTTTGGATTGTGAAGTTGAGCTTTATAAGAAAGGAAGAGTTTCCATCAAGGAATTCATACAGGAAAGCCCAGATCAGGATATTTTGGTAAAAGTACATATTAAAAAAGATAAGAGAAAAGTAGTCTACGAAACCATTCGTATGACAGAAACTGATTTTGGAATCTTAAATTGTGCGGTGGCATTAAAAGATGATACCTATACCATTTGTTTGGGAGCAGCCCCACGCAGAGCAAAAATTGTGGAAGTAAGGTCTTGTCATAATTGGGACAAACAGGAAGAAAAAGAAGCCTGGTTGGAAAATATTGTAGACCAGTTTGTTTTTGGATCTAACATGCGTGGAACGAAAGAATATCGACGAGCTATGGCTAAGGTTTTGATTACAAGAGCGATAGAAAAAATGAGTTAAAAGGCAAGGAAAATAAAAATGAAGATTACCCTAACTTTAAATGGAAAAAGAATAGAAGCAGAAATTGCACCTGATATGATGTTATTAGATTTTGTTCGTAGTCAGGGGATGAAAAGTGTAAAAAGAGGATGCGATACCGGAAACTGTGGATTGTGTACTCTCTGGTTGGATGGCAAGCCTGTATTATCCTGTTCTACCTTAGCGGCCAGAGCCGATGGAAAGAAAGTAACTACTTTAGAAGGAGTGCAGGAAGAGGCAAAGGAATTTAGTGACTTCCTGGCAGGAGAGGGAGCGGATCAATGTGGATTTTGTTCTCCCGGATTTATTATGACGGTATTAGCCCTAAAGAAAGAAAATCCTCATCCAACGGCAGAGGAAATGAAAGAATATTTATCCGGAAATTTATGCCGTTGTACCGGATACCAGTCTCAATATAGAGCCTTAGTGAAATATTTTGGAATTAAGGAGGAAGCGTAATTACTATGGATACTATGAAAACGAAGAAACAGTCCTATGTAGGAAAACCCATTGTGAAAAAAGATGCCAAAGCGCTTCTTTCCGGAAAACCGGTATATACGGATGATTATGTGCCGGAAAATGTGCTGACAGTAAAGCTGATGAAAAGTCCTCATGCCTTTGCAAAAATTAAGAGCATTGATACTTCAAAAGCCATATTGGTTCCCGGAGTGGAAATTGTAGTTACCTATAAAGATGTTCCCCAAAAACGCTTTACCTTGGCAGGCCAGACTTTTCCGGAACCTAGTCCCTATGATCGATTAATTTTAGATGAATATGTTCGTTTTGTTGGGGATCCGGTAGCCATTGTAGCGGGAAAAGATGAAGCTTGTTGCTTGAAAGCAATGAAACTCATCAAGGTAGAGTATGAAGTGTTAGAACCAATTTTGGATTTTAAACAGTCCTTAGATCATTCTGTTTTAATTCATCCGGAAGATAATTTTGTGGGTCATGAAGGACAGGGAACAAACCAAAAGAGAAATCTTTGTGCCTCCAGTGAAGAAGTGGAAGGTGATGTAGAAGGGATTTTAGCAAGCTGTGATTATTTGGTAGAAGAAAGTTATCATATCAAAGCCGTAAGTCAGGCTATGATGGAACCTTTTACTGCTTATACCTATATGGATGTGTATGACAGAATGGTAGTCCAGTCCGCCACAC
>JAFYWD010000171.1 GCA_017558205.1 Lachnospiraceae bacterium
AAACATCTTTGCCTGTTGTTATTGTAACTATGGTATGCTGTCTGGGCTGTATGATTCAATTATTTAGGGTAAATTACGGAATGATTCTTCTGGCAGCAGGAGTTGTACTTTTATTGGCAGGTAAGGAATTTCATGGTAATAATATCAGAAGTTTACTGATGGTTTTCCTGGAAGGGACTGTTGTGTTTTGTATTTGCCTGGCGGCAGCATCGTTACTCCATACAAAATATACTGATAAATTTTGCTTTGAGAGAAAAATAAAAGAAGCAGAAGCTGCCATTCATAAAAATAAATATCACACAGAGATTACAGCTATGCCGGAAGGAAATTTGAGGAATCCGGGAATCTTTGAAAAAAATAAAAGTCCGTCCTTACGGATAAAAGCAGACATGCCTCAGAAGCTTTATCTCAGGGGCCGTATAGGAGAGATTTATACAGGAGGTAGCTGGGAGGAGTTTTCTTCTACAGTTTATCAGGAAAATGAGGAGCTGTTTTACTGGCTTCATCAATTTGATTTTTATGGACAGAATATAATTTACCAGGCCGAGAAGCTGAAAGGAGAAAAGAAAAGTCCATCAAAATTGGAAATAGAAAATGTATCAGCCTGCAGGGAGCAATGGTATCTTCCCTATGCCTTATATGGCAGTGCTTCTCTAAGGAAAGAAGGAATCGGAGATGACAAAACCCGGGCAGAAGAAGGGTGTGTCACCTTAGAATATTTACCGGGAAGTATACCTGAATGGTACGGCACATCCTTATGGCTGGCAGAGAATCAAAAGCAGCCGGAGGTTAATGAATATTTAAAAAAAGAAGAATCTTACCGGGATTTTGTTTATAAAAACAATCTTCAACTGACAAATACGGTAGTAGGAGTTTTTGAAAATCTTTTCAAAGAAGACAGGAAGCCGGAAAAAGGACTGGGAGAGATTTTAGAGCTGGTACAGGAAACTTTGGAAAAAAAGCTGGATTATGATGAAAATGTAGTTACCTATAACGGAAATCAGGATTTTATAAAATATACTCTGGAACAAAATAAACGTGGCTACAGTATTCATTACGCTACGATAGCCACTATGATGCTGCGTTATCTGGGAGTACCGGCCCGTTATGTGGAAGGATATTTTTTATCAGAAAACGAGGCGGCGGACTATCAGGCCGGAGAGGAAATCATTCTGACAGAGGCTCATGCCCATGCCTGGACAGAATACTATCTGGATGGAATTGGCTGGCTTCCTTTTGAGGTAACTCCCGGTTATATAGATGAAAAAGAATGGGAAGAGGCAGCTGCCGTAATCTCACAAGGAGAGGAGGCGACTTTAGGGAAAGGATTTCTTCAAAGCAGTCTGACCTATACACCTCCCAAGCTTCCCAAGGTAGAAACACAGTATCCTGATCTTCGAAGCATTTTCCGTTTTGAAACAAAACAAATTCTTTATCTGTTTGTAATATTGTTGAGCTGTCTTATACTTTTGGCCATTCTTTGGGTTTTCAAACGACATCTGAAATTTCGGGCCTTTTGGAAGGGGTTAGAGAACAAGGATAATCGGGAAGCAGTGGAGGAAATCTATGGGTATACCATGATGCTGGCAGAGCGTTTTCAGATTTCTCCGGGGGAGCTTTTTTTGGAGGCAAGGAGTATTAATGAAAGGGCTCGTTTTAGCAGGGAGAAAATAGAGGACGACCAACGAAGTCTGGTAGAAGAGTTTGGGAAGAGAATCAGGCAGTCCTGCAGGAGAGACGGAAATCTTATTGCAACCATAAAATACCATT
>JAFYWD010000172.1 GCA_017558205.1 Lachnospiraceae bacterium
CAGCGGAGTAGAATATGCGCAGGCTTACAGAGCCAATATTTTCAGAAGTATTAATGAGCCTGCAAAGTTTATATTTACAGATATGTTTCCACAGGAAAATATCCAGCATATGACGAAAAATATCGGATTTTTGGATGAGGAAATTATATGGCTGTATACCTTCTTTACAGACTGTAAAATTGCACCGGTTACCTATAATTTGAAGGAGCTGGAAAAAACATTTTCGGGAGAAAAGTTCACCTTCAGCAGGGAAGGAAAAATTGCCAAGTACATTTTTCCGGGAAACAATAATTTTTATACAGTCTATATGGTAAATGAAAAAGATGATCTGGTTCATAGAGTAGAGCTGGTATCCAATGGTCGTTTAATCAGAAAGGATTATTTTACCTATTGCAGAATATATTCTGAATATTATGCGCCACTGGATGGAAAGGCACATATGTATCATCGCCGTTTCTTTAATGAAGACGGAAGTACTGCCTATGAAGAAATCAATGATAATGACATAGTAATGTATCAGTTTCCTGATAAGCTTCTTTGCTCCAAAGAGGAGCTGGTAGGTGAGATGGTGAAAAGACTTCATCTGACCAAGGATGATTTTGTTATTATCGACAGAACCACACAGATAGGACAGCCTATTCTGGAAAATGCAGGGGAAGCCAAGGTTATCAGTGTAATTCATGCGGATCATTATAATGAAGGCAGTACGGATGAGGATAATATCTTATGGAATAATTACTATGAATATATTTTTTCCCAGCATCAAAAGGTTTTCAGCTTTATAACGGCTACTGAAACCCAAAATAATAAGCTTAGAGAACAATTTAAGCATTATATGAATATATCACCAAGAATTGCAACTATACCGGTAGGAAGCTTAAATGAGCTAAAATACCCCAAAAATGAAAGAAGGAAGTATTCTTTAATTACTGCTTCCAGATTAGCAACTGAAAAGCATATTGACTGGATTATAGAGGCAGTAGTAAAAGCCAGGAAGGAAGTGCCTTTGCTCACTCTTGATATTTACGGAAAGGGCGGAGAGGAGAAAAAGCTGAAGGAACAGATTGGCAGATTAGAGTGTGACTCTTATGTGAAGCTTATGGGACAGCAGAATTTGGAGGAGGTCTATATTAATTATGAGGCCTATTTATCAGGCTCTACCAGTGAAGGCTTTGGCTTAACTCTATTGGAGGCAGTAGGCTCCGGACTTCCGATTATCGGCTTTGATGTTCCTTACGGAAATCAGAATTTTGTGGAAAATGAAAAAAATGGTTTTATTTTCCCGATTCATGATAAAATGAGCGCTACAGAAAAAATTGAGAAGCTGGCAGAGAGAATTGTACGCTTATTCACAGAGGCAGATTTAGAGGGATTTCAGGCAGCTTCCTACGAAAAGGCAAAGGAATATTTAACAGTGGAGGTGGAAAAACGTTGGAAAACTTTATTGAAAGAAAAAAAATAATTCTGTTATTAGATAATTTTTCTCAGGAGGGGAAAGATTTATACACCTCTTTCAAGTTAATGGGAAAAAGTTTTTTAACAATTGTCATCGAAGATGATGGCTTTTTACCGGAAGATGTAGTTTCCTTATACGGCTGTTTTCTGGGAGATTTTTCAAGAGAAGAAACACTGCCAGGTAAACCCAGATATTTTAACCAGTTCACTGTACCTGAATTTTGGGAAGTAAGGGCTACCAACAGTAACGGAAGTATCTACAATCGAGAGAAAGAAAGAGGAAAAATTTTTTATGCAGAGCCTAAGCATAAAAGATTTATTAAGGTAATAGACTGGTATGATGAAAGAGGAGTGGTTCGTACCAGTGATCACTATAATCGTTATGGTGCCCTGTATGCAAGAACTATTTTTAATGCCAAGGGACAAAGAGTAAACAGAACCTATTTTTCACCAGGTGGTGAAGAAGTGATTATGGAAAACTATGTTACCGGCAATATTATTTTAAATTTTGAGGGAAGGGTCTTGATTTTTAACTCAAAAACAGATTTGGCGGTTTTCCTTTTAGAAAAAATTGGGGCGCAGGACAGCAGAATTTGTTATAATTCTCTGTCTATTCCCTTCTTCGTTTCCGAAAGAATGGAAGGAAGACATAAAAATGATATTCTATTCTGGCAGGAGAAGGAAAGGCCTGATATTCCGGGAAATATGCAGGTAATTCTTACTAAGAAGGCGAAGCGTACAGAAAGAATTATTGTACAGCAGGAGAAGGCTTATAAGAAGCTGGCCGAGCTGGGAGTTTCTCAGGAAATTATGTTTAAGCTGGGACAGATTTATCCGTTTGAAAGAGAAAATCAGGGAAGGCCTAATATCTTAATCTGTACAAATTCTGACAGAATTGAAGGCTTGATGAAGCTGGCAACTACAATGGAAGAATTCCATTTTCATATTGCTGCTCTTACGGAAATGTCCTCAAGGCTTATGAGTATGGGAATCTTTGAAAATGTAAGCCTGTACCCCGGAGTAAAGGACAAGATTCTGGAGGAATTATTTGAGGAATGTGATATCTATCTGGATATTAATCATGAAAGTGAAATTGTTTCTGCTGTAAGAAGAGCCTTTTTACACAATCAGCTGATCTTTGCCTTTGAGGAAACGATTCATAACAGAACTTTAATTGCAAAAGAGAATATTTTTTCTTCCAAGGAGCCAAAGAAAATGATAGAATGTATAAGAGGTATTTTCTCAGACAAAGAAAAGTTGAATCAGCGTTTACTGAATCAGCAGAAGCAGGCTATGTCAGAAAGTCCTGCAAGATATTTGGAGCTGATCTGAGAAATGCAACAAATTATGTAACTATGATGGAAGTTAATAGTTACAAAGCGAGACAGAAGCTGCAGCTTTGTTGAGAAGGGGAGAATATGAGTGAGGTCGTTAAAGTAAAGTCTTTGGGAGAATTTGAGGTCAGTAATGGGAATGGCTGTTTGAATGATGAAATTCTTCACTCAAATATGCTAAAAAAGTTATTGATGTACCTTTTGCTTCACAGAAAGACACCGGTTGGAGTTTCCGAGCTTTCAGAAGCACTTTGGATGGATGAGGAAGTTCAAAATCCCGGAAGGGCATTGAATAACCTGGTCTATCGTCTTCGTAATATTATGAAGAAACAGCTGGGGGATGATAACTATATTATTACAGGTCATGGAGCTTATATATGGAATAGGGAGATTCCGGTTTCCATCGATGTAGAGAAGTTTGAAGAAATCTGTAAAAGTAAAGAAAAAGGTGCTTCTAATGAGCAAATGATTGCCTGCTATGAAAGAGCCATCAGTCTTTATGGGGGGAATTTTCTTGATTCCGTATTTGATGTACATTGGGTAGTAATGCGTTCTACCTATTATCATTCTTTGTACATAGAAGTTATTAAAAAGTTATGTATACTATATCTCTCTGCCGGTACTTTTCAGGAATTGGAAAAGTTATGTATCACCTGTTTACAGAATGAGA
>JAFYWD010000173.1 GCA_017558205.1 Lachnospiraceae bacterium
TACGTTATAAGGTGACAGAAATAGGAGGTTACTGTGAAGCAGGAAGGAACAGATAGGTTTTCCTTACGTGGAAAGGTGTTTCATAAGATTAGGGAAGATATTCTCAGTGGTAAGTATAAAGACAATGAAGAATTAAAGGAAGTAGCGATAGGAGAAGAATTGGGAGTTAGCAGAACTCCTGTGCGTGAAGCATTTCGTCAGCTGGAGTTAGAAGGTCTTATACATATTATACCTAATAAAGGTGCTTATGTTACCGGAATTTCAGCGAAGGATGTGAAGGATATTTATATGATACGTTCGTTGCTTGAAGGTTTATGTGCCCGTTGGGCTACAGAACATATTACGCAGCAACAGCTGGAGGAAATGGAAGAAAATGTATATTTAACTGCTTTTCATACGGAAAAAGGACATTATGATCAAATTGCTGCCTTAGATAACAGGTTTCATGAAATTATGTATGAAGCATGTAATTCAAAAATGCTGGAGCAACAGTTGAGAGCCTTTCATGATTATGTATTAAGAGTACGTAAAAAGACCTTGTCTCAGGGTCAGAGAGGAACTCAGTCCAATAAAGAACATAAGCTGATAGTAGAGGCCATTAAAGAGGGAAACCCTGAAAAAGCTGAAATTGTAGCAAACAGGCATGTTATGAGTGCTTTTGAAAATATGGTAAAAAGTGGTCTTTATGAAGTATATGGTAATGGCGAGGATTGTTAAAAATAAAGGAGTGAAAGCCGGTATGGAAAAAATTAATATGATTACCCCCTTAGTAGAAATGGATGGAGATGAAATGACAAGGATTCTTTGGAAATTTATCAAAGATGAACTGTTATATCCCTTTATTGATTTAAAAACTGAATACTATGATCTTGGCTTAGAAAATAGGAATGCTACGAATGATCAGGTTACCATAGATTCAGCCAATGCTACATTAAAATATGGTGTTGCAGTAAAATGTGCAACCATTACACCTAATGCAGCAAGAATGTCAGAATATGATCTTAAAGAAATGTGGAAAAGTCCCAATGGTACTATCCGTGCTATGCTGGATGGCACTGTATTTAGGGCACCCATTGTGGTAAAAGGAATTGAACCCTGTGTGAAAAATTGGGAAAAGCCAATTACTCTGGCGAGACATGCCTATGGTGATGTTTATAAAAATTCCGAAATTAAAATTCCGGGAGCCGGTAAGGCTGAATTAGTTTTTACATCAGAAGATGGTACTGAAATTCGTGAGGTGATTCATAATTTTACCGGAGCCGGTATTCTTCAGGGAATGCATAATACAGAGGCTTCCATTACCAGCTTTGCTAAAGCATGTTTTAATTATGCACTTGATACAAAACAGGATTTATGGTTTGCAACTAAGGATACGATCTCTAAAAAATATGATCATACTTTTAAAGATATTTTCCAGGAAATATATGATAACGAGTATAAACATAAGTTTGAAGAAGCCGAAATTGAATATTTTTATACCTTAATAGATGATGCAGTTGCCAGAGTTATGAAAGCTAAGGGAGGATTTATCTGGGCGTGCAAAAATTATGATGGTGATGTAATGAGTGATATGGTTTCTTCTGCATTTGGTTCACTGGCTATGATGACATCTGTTCTTGTTTCACCAAGTGGAGTATATGAGTATGAAGCAGCCCACGGTACCGTACAAAGACATTATTACAAGCATTTAAAGGGAGAAGAGACTTCTACTAATTCTGTAGCTACTATTTTTGCCTGGAGCGGAGCTTTAAGAAAAAGAGGAGAGCTGGATCAGCTTCCGGAATTAATCAGTTTTGCTGACAAATTAGAAGAAGCAACGGTAAAGGTAATTGAATCCGGTCGAATGACAAAGGATCTGGCACTTATTACTTCGATTAAGGATGTTACTGTATTAAACAGTGAAGAATTTATTAAAGAAATCAGAAAAGAGTTGGAAAATTTCTGATTACCATAAAGTGATAAAAAATTCCTATGGAAATACCGGATTAATCAGTATTTCCATAGGAATTTATTTCTTCACTGAGAAGCTCCCAGTTTTCCATTTTTTCCATCAGTTCTTGTTCCAGAGAATCCTTTTCTGTCTGTAACTCCTGTAACTTTACGGAGTTGCTGCAATATTCAGGAAGAGTCATTAAATTATCAATTTCTTCTATTCGATCCTCAATGCTCTGTATTCGTTCTTCCGTACGATTCAGTTCCTTTTCTTTTTTTCTTCTGGCAGCCTGTTCTTCCTTGCGTTGTTTGTAGTCTGCTTTTTTTGGAGAAGCTGAGACAGCAGTCTCTGAGGAGGTATTGGAAGTGTGACCAAAGAAGGAGGTGTTCTGTATGGGAATACCGATTTCGGGCTTCTTTTCCAGATAATAATCATAATTTCCAATATAATTAGTAAATGTATTTCCTTCCAGCTCCAGAATACGGGTGGCAGTACGGTTAATAAAATATCTGTCGTGAGAAACGTAAAGAATGGTTCCCTCATAATTGTTTAAGGCAGATTCTAAAATTTCCCTGGACATAATATC
Source organism: Lachnospiraceae bacterium (assembly GCA_017558205.1). Classification (GTDB taxonomy): domain Bacteria; phylum Bacillota; class Clostridia; order Lachnospirales; family Lachnospiraceae; genus SFDP01. Next base: position 2,520 of record JAFYWD010000173.1, read on the forward strand.
CAGATGGTTGGTAGGCTCATCAAGGATTAAAAAATTACTTTCCGAAAGCATAAGCTTGGCTAATGATACACGCCCCCTTTCACCGCCGCTTAATGAGGAAATCAGTTTAAAAACATCATCTCCGGTAAAGAGAAAAGCAGCCAGTGTATTACGGATTTGTGTATTTGTAAGATAAGGATACTCATCAGAAATTTCCTGGAATAAAGACTTATCCTTATGCAGCACGTTATGCTCCTGATCATAGTAGCCAATGGTAACATTGGTACCAAGCTTTAAAGTGCCGGCATCTGCCTCGATTAACTGATTGATAATTTTCAATAAGGTTGTTTTCCCGGTTCCGTTATCACCGATAATAGCAATATGTTCACCACGTTTGATATCAAAGCTCAAATCATGGAAGAGAGGGTGCCCGGGAAAAGACTTTGACAGTCCCTGTACAGAAAGAACATCATTACCACTGGTAATTTGAGGTTTAAGAGTAAGCTTCATTTCCGATACTTTTTCCGTAGGCTTTTCAAGACGATCTATTTTTGAAAGAGCTTTTTCCCTGCTTTCGGCCCGTTTTACAGATTTTTCCCGGTTAAAGGATTTCAGCTTTTCGATTACTTCCTCCTGATGCTTGATTTCCTGCTGTTGTTTTAGATAGGCATGTAAAAGTGCTGAACGTAAATACTCTTTTTTGATAGAATAATCTGAATAATTACCGGAAAAAACAGTACATTTTGTTTGATCCAGCTCTATAATTTTAGAGGTGATTTTATCAAGAAAATATCGGTCATGGGACACAATGAGTACAGCACCCTTATAATTTAAAAGATAATTCTCAAGCCAGGAAATAGAGTTCATATCTAAATGGTTGGTAGGCTCATCCAGAATAATTAAATCAGGCTTGGAAAGAAGCAGCTTACCTAAAGCTACACGTGTTTTCTGTCCTCCGGATAAATGGGCAATGGGACATTGAAACTCATCTTCGGCAAATCCAAGACCTTTTAGAACACCGATTAGTTCACTTTGATATTGATAGCCGCCCTGACGCTCGAACTGTTCAGTCATGGAGGCATATTGATTCATAAGAGTGGCTAATTCCTCCTCCCTGCAGTCTTTCATTTTCTTTTCAGTAGCCCTGATTTCTTTTTCTAAAAGAAGTAAGGATTCTTTTACCTGTAATAAGCAATCATAAATAGTAGTATCTTCGGTAATTTCACTGTTTTGTGCCAGATAACCAACGGATGCTCCCTTGGAGAATGTGATAATACCTTCATCAGCAGATAATTGGCCTACTATAATTTTCAGTAAAGTAGTTTTGCCTACACCATTAATACCTACCAGTGCAGCTTTATCGTAATCCTCCAGATGGAAGGACACGTTTCGAAGTATGTTTTTTTCTAAAAAGGATTTGGAGATATTTGAAACTGATAAAATCATAAAAATTTTCCTTATCTGTTTTAAAAATATAGAATAATGTAAATAACACTTAATTAGTTTATAAGGTTTTGATTAAGAAGTCAATTATTCCACCGGATATCATTCAGGGTACGGTAAGAGATTAATCCTTCTTATAATGAAATATCGTGATGGGTAAGTGAATAATTATATCGCAAAATTGTATAAATTATCGCATTTTAACACAGAAAAGTAAAAGTATGATAAAATACCCTTGTCCTTAATAATTATAATTACATTAATAGATAGTTTACAAAAATAAAGTAATTTTGAGGAAGGCAGGAAAGTAAAAGTATGAACGGGCAAAGGAGAAGTAACATATGGGTAACTCAATAATAGGACATATCGGAAAAGAAGAAGTTGAGTATTTTACAAATTTTTTATTGGAAGATTCAGTGGCTGCCATAAGAAGCGGAAATCCCCAGGTGGCTTTGGGAGTATCAGAGGACGAAGTGGCATGTGGAGCCATCGCAGGTGTTTTAAAGGAGCATGTCTTCATCATAAAATCACTCTATATCTCTCCGGACTATAGGGGAAAAGGCTATGGTTCTGATCTGCTTGATTTTCTAAGATATTTTTTGAGGAATCATACGAAGGTGCAGGGAATAATGATAAGCTATACGATTACAGAGGAAGAACATCTGAGTCTTCAACCATTTTTAGAAAAAGCCTTCTTTCAGCAGGAAGAGGATTGGGGACGAACAATTTACGGCATAAAGTTAAAGGATGTTAAAGAATCGCCTTTATATGATGTTTCTTCAGTATGTCCGTCCCATATTATTCCTTTTACGGAGATTTCAACAAATCTTTTGGAAAATGCAGCGCAGAATGCACAATTAGCTGAAGTTCCCTTACCTGAAAGCTCTTTAACCTCTGATAAGATCTGTAAAGAGCTGAGCTGTGCTGTTATGGAGAAGGATAAGGTTAAGGGCTTTGCTGTTGTTGATTATTCCTTCGCGGGACATCTTACATTATCTAGTATTTGGACAGAGGAATGCGGGATACAACAGTTACCTGTTTTATTAAAAATTATTATGAATAAAGCATATGAAGTTTATAGTGAGGATACCTGCGTATATTTCCAGGCAGTAAATTCCTCATCAGTAAAACTGGTAAAAAGTCTTGTACCTATGGCAATACCTGTATCAAAAAGCTTTTGTTTATGGTTATAAAATATTACAACAAATAGTAGATAATAGTTAAGATTAGCAAAAATAGTATATTAAGAGAATAAATATCGGAGGATATGGAAATATGAAAATATGGGATGAAATAGCAAATTTTCCGCGACAGAAGCTGGATGCTTTGAATGCAAAGGAAGGGGTGCAGGAAAGAAAGCAGCTTACAGAGGAGATGATCAAGCGGGAAAATCAGTATCGTACACCGTTCTATGATATCACTTTATTTGAAAATGCAAATGTGACGGGAATACAAAATGTGGAATTAAATAAGGAGATACGCAAGAAAGCCGGTGGGGTAACGGCAAATGAAATGGCAAAGGGAAAGGCAATTCAACAAGCAGTGCCCGCAAAAGAAACTTTTAAAGAAAAACAAAACAGAAAAAAATTTGTGAAAACAAACGTTAATGAATTAAAAGAAATCCATAAGACGCAGCAACAGCATTTGGAAAGAGTGGGAGAGATTCTTCCCGGGGAATTAGAGAGGCTGGAAGAGAGAGAAAGTCTGCAATGGTTTTTTAAGGATGATATTAAACGTTATGTTAATTATACCTCAGATAATCGTTCAAAGGACCTTTATAATATTTTGAAGGAGATCTATTACATTAATTTTAACGAGTATAAATTTACGGATAATTATATTCTTGAGCATATTTCAGAATTATATGTAGACATGGAAAAAATAAAGGCTTTTAAAATAATCTATGAAAAAAATAAGGAATATTATGAGTCCCTTCGGGATGCAGATAAATCAATTTATAAATATATCTTTGATCTCTATCCGGTATTAGAGTTAAAACTTCAAACCGTATGCAAGGAAAAGGGAATAGATCTGCAGCAAAAGAAAAGTATTCCCATGGTTCATAAAACAGCAAAGGAGAAGGGACAATTAGATAGAAATGTATCTACAGCATTGCATCGGCTGAAAGCAAGAGATAAAGACTTTGAAGTGGAACTTGAGGAAAGAAAGCAGTATTGGTTGGAAAAATGGGATAACTTAAATGAAATTGAAATAGATGGAAAAATAACTGGTGTACAAGGTCATATTATGAAATATAGAGGTGATGCACAGAGCGCAGATGAAATAATGTTATATGGGCTACGGGAAAAAGTAGAGCAGACACCATTAAGTGACGATCCTAATTTTGCTGATATTTTGAGAAGCTTATATATGGAATTACGTCATGCATGTGCGTTAAGAGTCCATTGGGATGTGGATGGTAAAATTCTGGATGACATGTCGAAGGAGGATGAGGCATTCGGGGTTCATAAGAAGGCTGTCGAAAAATGCGCAGAGGCAGGTGAAAATATAAAGATGCTAAATAGATATATAAGAAGAATTTATAATGCATTTAATGAACTCGTGAAAATGTATGATGAAACTAATCTAGTTGATGATTTAGTATTGAGCAATGACCTATACAATATTTTAGAAGATATGGGCAAGTATGATCAATACTTGGAATTTAAGGAAAAATATCTGAAAGAGAGAGAGAATAGGATAGAGGAGAAGATAAAGGAGATGGAACAGATGGAGAAGATAAAGAAGATTTTAGGAAGCTGAAAATAAAAAATAATCCTTTATCCGGACCAAAGTGAAAGAAGTATTGCTGTTTATTTGACATATATTTAACAGTCATATATAATTAAAGACAGTAAACTTATAGATATGCGGGGGATTATTATTATGGAAGAAAAAGATATTTCACAGGCAGTGGTAAGCAGATTACCGAGATATTTACGTTATCTGGCCGATTTAAAGGATGAGGGAATTGAAAGGATATCCTCCCAGGAGCTAAGTAAGAGAATGCATGTTACTGCGTCCCAAATCCGTCAGGATTTAAATCATTTTGGCGGTTTTGGACAGCAGGGCTATGGCTATAATGTGGAGAGTCTGTATCTTGAAATAGCAAAAATTCTTGGATTGGATCATCAGCATTATCTGGTAATTATAGGAGCAGGTAATTTGGGACAGGCCTTGCTTAATTATATGAATTTTGCCAGAAGAGGTTTTATCTTTAAAGGTATATTTGATTCTAATCCTCAGCTTCATGGTATGAAAATACGAGATATGGAAGTAAAGCCCATGGAGGAATTAAAGGATTTTATTTGCGAGAATAATATTGATATTGCAGTACTTACCATTCCAAAGGCAAGTGCAGTGGCGGTAACGGAACAGTTGATTGAATGTAAGATTAAAGCCATTTGGAATTTTGCCCATGTAGATTTAGCTGTTCCTGAGGATGTACAGGTAGAGAATGTACATCTTTCAGATAGCCTTATGAAGCTTTCCTATAATATCAGACGTAATAGATAAGGAATATTTGAAAATACGGGGGGATCAGTTTTGAACGACAAAGATCAGGTATATGAAAGTGCATTAAAAGGAAAACGGATACCCGTGCTTACCTTAGATAATAAGTGGCATAGACTTTTTAATATGATGGAGCCTGATAAGATTTTAGATGATTTGGAAAATCAGGTGAATACCTTGTTAAAAAGACAGGGAAAGCTGAATACAGAATCAAAAAGCTTAAAAATTATTAAGAAAAAGCTGATGGATGAAATTGTACAGCTGATGGATGTTAATGATAAGACCTCCGAAAAGAAAACAGAAGAAAATCGAAGACTGATAGAAGAATGTAATGAAAAGCTGGAAGAGTACGAAGATGAGCTGCTTGAAATTCCGGCTTTGATTCAGGAGGTAAATCATAAGCTTATGATAAGAACCATGGAGCTTTGTTATGATATTCTTCGTGATAATACAAAGGATATCGAAGAAATTGCTGCATGGATTAATCAAATCAGGGTAGAAATCAAAAAGAATATTGTCAGAAAGCAAGAGAAAGAAATTAAAAATTATGAGCTATATTCTTTTATGCATGATCTCCTGGGACCTGAAGTAATGGAAATTTTTGATATGAAATATAATCCTATCGAGGAGATGTTAAAGAAAAAAGAGGCGTTAAATGAAAAACGTTGAATATATTTTAACGGCAAAGGAAATGCAGCAGTATGATCGAAATACCATTGAAGCTTTCAAGATTCCCGGTATTGTTTTGATGGAACAGGCTGCTCTTTCTGTGTTAGAAGAGATTAAGCTATTACTTCCCAAAGCCGAAAGCAGGATTTTGGTATTAGCAGGTATGGGTAATAACGGAGGAGATGCCCTGGCAGTAGCAAGACTGCTGTATTTGGAGGGCTATGATGTCACTGTGTTACCGGTAAGTAATAAGCTTCCGGAGGAAATCTGCGTTACCGGAGAAGCTGCCGTACAATATGATATTATTAAAAATATGGAAATACCTATTGTTAACCAACTACCATCTGATTCATATGATATGATTATAGATGGTATTTTTGGTGTGGGATTAAATAGAAAATTAGAAGGAAAAATTTATGATATTATAGATCAAATCAATCAGTATGGTGGAATTAAACTGGCTATTGATATTCCTTCAGGCCTGGATGCAACTACAGGAAAAATTCATGGAATTTGTTTTATGGCAGATGTAACCCTTACCTTCGCATTTTTGAAACGTGGGTTATTTCTTCAGGAAGGAAAACAGGTTTCAGGTAAGGTTGTGAAAAAAAGAATAGGAATTACTCCTCTCAGCTTTTTAGGGAAAGCACCTGCTATGACAGCGTTGAATGGAAGTATTTCCGAATATTTACCTCAAAGAAAACCTAACGGACATAAAGGTACCTTTGGAAAAATATTAGTAGTGGCCGGAAGTAAAGAGAATGGAGGCGCTGCCTACTTAGCAGCAAAGGCTGCTTTTTATGCCGGATGCGGAATGGTTCGAATTTGTATTCATAAGGAACAGTACCAGGCTGTATTTTCAAAACTTCCGGAAGCTATTTATGATTGCTATAGTGATGTGCAGGCGGCAATAAAAGCGGTAAATGCCGGAATGGAATGGGCAGATGTAATCATCCTGGGTCCGGGAATGGGGCAAAATGATATTTCTCATAGTTTGTGGAAGGAAGTTATTAGAGGTCCCAAACTTCCACTTATCATCGATGCAGATGGTCTTAATATTCTTTCCTGGGAAGAAAACAGCTTATTACTTCACAGGCTTCAGGCAGAGGAAGAAAGCAGGAGAACTTTAGTATTAACACCTCATCCTCTGGAACTAAGCCGTTTGACGAAAAAAAATGTGAAAGAATTAAAGGAAAACCGGGAGAGTATACTTGAAGAATATTCTCTTTATATGAAGGCAATCATCGTTAAAAAGGATGCAGCTACGGTAATCTATCATAATGACGGCAGAATGAGCATGAATCTTTCAGGAAATCATGGTATGGCAACAGCAGGAAGCGGCGATGTGCTCTGCGGAATTCTGGCGGCTTTTTTATCTGTTTTTGCTGATCCTTATGAAGCAGTAGTAACAGCTGTATATTGTCATGGAAAATCAGGAGATTATATGATGGAGAAAAAAGGTTTTCACAGCCTTATGGCAGGAGATCTGATTATCGGTATTTGTCATCTCCTGAAAGAGGATAAATAAAATAAAAAAACCATTGGGAGGCTATCAATGGAAAAACACTATGATCGGATTTATGCAGCCATAGATCTTGATGCAATTAATTATAATTCTGACAGTATTCACGGAAATTTAAAAGAAAATACAAAAATTATGGCCGTGGTTAAGACTGATGGTTACGGACATGGAGCAGTTCCCATTGCCAGAGAGTTAGAAAAAAAAGAGTATATTTTCGGCTTTGCCACTGCAACAGCAGAGGAGGCATTAATTTTACGTAAGGCAGGAATAGAAAAACCTATCCTTGTGTTAGGGTATGTATTTCCCTATGCTTACGAAGCTTTGATAGCAGAAGAAATCCGAATTACATTATTCCGTCATGATATGATTAAACAGCTGGAGGAATGTTCTAAAAGATTAAAGAAAAAAGCTCTTGTGCATGTTAAAGTTGATACAGGAATGAATCGTATCGGAATCAGTACGGATGATAGAGGTATGGCATTTGTCAAAGAAGTAATTGAAAATACTGATCTTACGATGGAGGGAATTTTTACCCATTTTTCAAAGGCTGATTACGCTGATAAGAAGGATGCCTTATCACAGCTGGAGCAATTCAAGTCCTTTTATGAAAGGGTAGAAAATAAATATCAGATAGAAATTCCTTACAAGCATTGTGCCAATTCTGCAGCAGCCTTAGAGCTGCCTCAAAGTCATCTGGAACTGGTAAGAGTGGGAATTTCACTATACGGACTTTGGCCGTCTGAAGAAGTGAGCAGAGGAACTGTGTGTCTAAAGCCGGTATTTTCCCTTCATACCCATATCGTATTTTTAAAAACTCTTCCGAAAGGAGCAAAAATCAGTTATGGAGGTACCTGTATTCTTACCAGGGAAACTGTGGTGGCTACCGTTCCTGTTGGTTATGGAGACGGATATCCCAGAAGCCTTTCTAATATAGGCTATGTATTAATACACGGTAAAAAAGCACCTATTTTGGGAAAGGTATGTATGGATCAGTTTATGGTAGATGTGACTGAAATCCCTGAGGTTGCTGAAGGAGACCATGTAGTTTTAATTGGTGAGGAAGAAAATGAGTCTATCAGTATGGAGGATCTGGGAACAATTTCAGAAAGATTTAATTATGAATTAGCCTGTGTTATTGGGAAAAGAGTCCCCAGAATTTATATAAAAAAAGATAAAGAATGCTACGCAAAAGATTATTTTAACGATTATAGTTTTGATAAAATTTAATAGTATACCTTCAGATAATGTGGCAATACTGTTTAGGCAGGAAGCTTTGCCGCCTGCTATAAGCTATATTATAAGAAGGAAGTGAACTATTTGAAACGCGGAGATATTTATTATGCGGATTTAAGACCTGTTATAGGCTCGGAGCAGGGTGGTGTAAGACCTGTGTTAATTATACAGAATGATATGGGAAATAAGTATAGTCCTACTGTTATTTGTGCAGCAATCACCAGTAAGCTTACAAAAAATAAGCTGCCCACACATATACATTTGGAAAGTAACAGATATAATATTGTAAAGGATTCAGTGATCTTATTGGAGCAGCTTAGGACTGTGGATAAAAAGAGACTGAAGGATAAGGTTTGTCATCTGGATCAGGATATTATGGAGCAGGTAAATCGGGCGCTGAAGATAAGTCTTCAATTGCATTGACGTTTTCTTTTGAAAATGATATATTTTATAGGAAAAAAAGAAGAATTTTATGATTGGAACGAAAGAAAGGAAATAAGATGTCAGGACATTCTAAATTTGCAAATATTAAACATAAAAAAGAGAAAAACGATGCTGCAAAGGGTAAAATCTTCACTATTATCGGTAGAGAAATAGCAGTAGCCGTTAAGGAAGGCGGACCGGATCCTTCTAATAATTTTAAGCTGGCTAAGGTAATAGAAAAGGCAAAATCCAACAATATGCCTAATGATACTATTGAAAGAGGTATTAAAAAAGCAGCAGGAGAAGCAGGAGATGTAAATTACGAGTATGTTACATATGAAGGCTATGGTCCTAATGGTATAGCAATTATTGTAAATGCATTAACGGACAATAAAAATAGAACTGCCTCCAATGTAAGGAGTGCATTTACCAAGGGACAGGGAAGTATCGGAACACCCGGCTGTGTTTCTTTTAGTTTTGATGAAAAGGGACAGATTATTATTGATAAAGAAGAATGCTCCATGGAGTCAGATGATTTGATGATGACTGCTTTAGATGCAGGAGCTGATGACTTTAAGGAAGAAGAGGATAGTTATGAAGTATTAACGTCTCCGGATGCCTTTGATCAGGTAAAAGTTGCATTAGAGGAAGCAGGGATACCTCTCGCCAGTGCAGAGGTTACCATGATTCCCCAGAATTATGTGGAGCTGACAGATGAGGTTGCCATTAAAAATCTCAGAAAAACATTAGATTTACTGGAAGAAGATGATGATGTTCAGTCAGTATATCATAACTGGGATGAATAATAATGAAGGGTAAGAAGGAGCAGGAATAATGAAACAGGGATATGCAAAAGAAACTATATGTATTCAGTCCGGATGGAAACCGGGAAATGGGGAACCAAGAGTTCTTCCTATTTATCAAAGTACTACCTTTAAATATGAATCCAGCGAACAGATGGGAAGATTATTTGATTTGGAGGAAAGTGGCTACTTTTACACCAGATTACAAAATCCTACCAATGATTGTGTAGCAGCTAAAATTTGTGAGCTGGAGGGAGGAGTGGCAGCCATGCTTACTTCTTCCGGTCAGGCAGCTAATTACTATGCAGTGTTTAATATCTGTGAAGCCGGTGATCATGTGGTAATGTCCTCAACAGTTTATGGGGGCACACATAATCTTTTAACAGTAACCATGAAGAAGATGGGAATTGAATGTACAGTAGTTGATCCCGATGATTCCCCGGAGAGTTTAAGGAAGGCCTTCAAGCCCAACACAAAATGTGTATTTGCTGAAACAATTGCTAATCCGGCTCTTGTTGTTTTAGATATAGAAAAATTTGCTACCTTAGCCCATGAGTATGGAGTTCCCTTAATTGTAGATAATACCTTTGCAACTCCCATCAATTGTAATCCTTTTTTATGGGGAGCAGATATTGTAACACATTCTACTACAAAATATATGGACGGACATGCAACCAGTGTAGGAGGAGTTATTGTAGATTCCGGTAATTTTGACTGGAGTAAATATCCTGAACGCTTTCCGGGACTTTGTACTCCCGATGATTCCTATCATGGAATTATCTATACCGAAAAATTCGGAAAAGGAGCTTATATTACTAAAGCAACAACTCAGCTTATGAGAGATCTTGGTTCTATCCAGGCTCCTCAGAACGCATTCTTATTGAATATCGGTCTGGAAACTCTGGCTCTCAGAATGGAAAGACATTGCAGTAATGCACAAAAGGTCGCAGAATTTTTAGAAGCTCATGATGCTGTTGCCTGGGTGAATTATCCCGGTTTAAAAAGTAATAAATATCATGAACTGGCAGAAAAATATTTACCCAAGGGAAGCTGTGGTGTAATTTCCTTCGGTTTAAAATCAGGAAGACTGGGAGCAGGAAGAATGATGGATTATTTAGAGCTGGCCTCTATTGTAACTCATGTGGCAGATGCCAGAACCTGTGTATTACATCCTGCCAGCCATACACATCGTCAGATGACGGATGAACAGCTGGTAGAAGCCGGCGTGGCACCTGATCTTATTCGATTATCTGTAGGAATTGAAAACGTAAATGACATTATTGCTGATTTGAAGCAAGCAATTGAAAAGGCAAACTAATGAGTTTAACAAAGGAACGCAAAAGTAGCGGTATACAAATAATTGAAATTGGAATATTGTTAATGATTACTAATTTTATGACTGCCATATTTCTATGGCAGTCTATTCTTAATGGTTGGAAAATTTCTGAGGGTGGCCGCTTTTTCTTTTATGCATTAGTACAAAGAGAAGGAGCAAATGTTTTTCTTGGAATAGATCAGGCTGGTTCTTATATTGGAATTTTAAGTATAATATTTTCCTTTCTGGGAAATAGGGAAGAGCTGGTACTCATAGGGAATCTTATTTTTCAGCTATTGGGAGTATTCTTTTTCTTCAGTGGAGTAAAAACAGTATTAAATAGTATTAGCGCCTGTATTTTTTCTGTATTATCAGCATTGTGCAGTGTGGCAGTATTTGATGTTACTGCTGATGTACCAATGCACTTTACCTGGTGTGCTTTGGCATTTTCCTTTTTTATATTCAGTAAAGTTATTTGTTCCATAAATGAAGAACATCGTTTTTGGAAAATGTTTTTTTTGATTATTGTAGGTGTACTTGGTGGATTTTTAGTATTTTATGATATTTCGGGAATATTTATTTTAGCCTGTGTATCTATGTTTCGTCTGACGATAGAGGCAGGGAGTGCCAATAGTAAAGCAAAGGATTTGTTGTATATTATTCCGGTATCGGTAATAACCTTCCTGGTGCTAATCTTTTATTATTTTTCGGCATCACAGCCTTTACTTTTTGGACTTTATCAGTGGTATGAGAAGCGAATGGCATATTATGCCGATAGCGAAATGATGTGGAAGCAATTTGTAGCTATAGGCCTGCTGTTTTTCTTGTACTTATGTATAAATCTGATTTTCCTTTTAAAAAGGTATAATAATAAGTCATCAGAGGTGATTGAAATTGCGGGTACTCAACCTGTACCTGAGTGTCAAAATACTGAACAGACTATAAATGTGGTAGAGGAATTAAGAATTCCTGATAAGAGTGTAGAACTAATGAAGGAACTGGCTGCCCCAAAGACAAAAGAGATGGTTTTAGAAACAAAGATTTTAGAGAAAATATCAGTGGATTTAGAGCCTGGGGATTTCGAGAAAACGGAAGAAGTTTCAGACCCAAAGCCTTTAGAACAGGAGGTTACAGATATTCAGGAGCAGGTGCCTGCTCAGATTAAGCTCCTTGATAATCCTCTGCCTCTTCCTAAAAAGCATGTGAAAAAAGTGATGAATTATGCTTTCGAACCTTCCAAGGAACAAATGCATTACGATTTGAATAATTATAATGTAGATGATGATTATGATTTAAAATAGTATCATAATAGATATTTACAAATATGTGTTAAATAAAAAGGGCTGAATAAGCTCTTTTTTTATTACCGAATAAAGGAAACTTTTTTCATTTTTTGGGCATCCTATTAAGGAAGTATTTGCTTAGGAGGCTGATTATGGGAAAAGAAAAACAAGGAAAGCAAAATACCAAAGAAAAAAAGAAGATGAGTAGTGAGACTGTAAATATTGAAAAGGAGCAATGGAATAAGGAACAGCTGATAGAAGAAGGAAAGCTTTCTTTAAATGAAAACAGTGAGAATCATAATATTCAACTGATGACTATTATAGGAGAGATAGAGGGGCATGATGTTTTAGGGAATAATGCTAAGGCAACAAAGTATGAGCATATCCTCCCCACACTGGCAGCGATTGAGGATACAGATAAAATCGACGGAGTATTGATTTTGTTAAATACCATGGGAGGAGATGTTGAGGCGGGACTGGCAATTGCAGAAATGATTGCTTCTCTCAGTAAGCCTACGGTATCTTTGGTTTTGGGTGGAAGTCATTCTATTGGTGTTCCAATTGCTGTTAGCAGTGACTATTCCTTTATTGTACCTTCAGGAACCATGGTAATTCATCCGGTAAGATTGAGCGGATTGGTAATAGGGGCACAGCCGACTTATGATTATTTTAAACAGATGCAAAACAGAATTACGCAATTTGTAAGTAAGCATTCTGAAATTACCACTCAAAGAATTGAAGAGCTGATGATGGAAACAGGGGTGTTAACTAAGGATGTAGGTACTATATTAGTAGGGGAAGAAGCGGTCAAAGAGGGGCTTATTAATGAAGTAGGAGGAATCAGTGACGCTATTTCCAAATTGCATGAAATGATTGGAAAAAGGAAGTAAAATATGCTATACTATCTTAGAAATTTTATTCCGATTTCCGGGATAGTATAGAAAGGTACTTATTTAATGGCAACAGGTTCAAATACAAAGGGTAGAAAAACAACAAAGAAAAAGACACAGAATTCTACTGTAAATTCTTCTAAAAATAATTACACTGGAAAACCTGTACAAAAAACAGAAAAAGAAAGAATGGTTAGTGGTGAGATTACTTTGTTAATTCTATTGGCAATAGCAATATTTCTGTTTTTATGTAATTTTGGGATCATAGGACCGGTAGGGAATGCATTATCAGGTTTTCTTTTTGGAATTTTTGGATTATTGGCTTATATAGCACCTTTATTTATTTTTTTAATATCAGCTTTTTTTGTTTCAAATAAAGGAAATCTTCACGCAATTTTTAAAATATGGGCAGTGATAGTGTTATTTATTACTGTTGGTATTCTATTGCACCTGATTCAGGGAGATTTAAAGCTGGCTGATTCCTACTCCATAAAGGAGATTTATACCCTGGGAAGTGTAGAAAAAAAAGGAGGCGGATTAATTATTGGTTCCATTGCCTATCTGCTCTATTCCCTATTAGATATGGTGGGAACTCTTTTAGTAGTAATTGTATTAGCCATTGCCTCCTTTATAATTATTACTGAAAAATCATTGTTTAAGGGATTAAAAAAGGGTGGACGTTATGTGGTAAATTCTGCCAGAGATGATGCAAGGTATCGTAAGGAACAATCAAAAATTAAAAAAGAAGAACAAATGCTGAGAAGACAGCAGCTGTTAGAGGAAGAGGAAGAAAGAAAAAGAAAACAGGCAGAAGAAGAACAGCTGGTAGAGGATGAAAGAATACTTCGTATGGATAAAAAAGTAACGGGAGTGATGCTGAACACTGATTTAAAGAAAAGTACAGCAGCACCTTCCTTTAAAAGAAGTAATATCCATGAGATTACAGTGAAGGATTTAGTGGAAGAAGAAGTTGTCAGAGAACATAATATAACAGCAAAAGACTCCGGAGAATTTGATTTTAATAAAATTAATATTCATGGTGTTCATCAAATACATTTAAAAGATGACGAGGAATCATCTGCTGTGGAAGAAAGCTTACCGATAGATAAAGTAAAGATTTCTGATGTGCATGAGATAAAAATAAATTATCAGGAAGAAATTTCTGAGAATGAGGAAACCTGTTTTGAACCGGAAGAAATTTCACCGGTTCTTCAGTCACAGGAGCGGATAAAACCAAAAGCCACGGTAAAGCAGGTTGCAGCTAAGGACAGAATGCTGGAGGAAGCCGGTATTTCTCCTGTTGGAACAAAGGAAGATAAGAAAACTGACAGACCCTATGCTTTTCCGCCCATTTCCTATTTGAAGAAATCGGATAACAGTAAAAATAAGGGAGGAATGGATCAGCTGAAAGAAACTGCTATGCGTTTGCAGCAAACACTTCAAACCTTTGGAGTAAAGGTGACCATAACTGATATTAGTCAGGGACCTTCTGTAACCAGATATGAGCTTCAGCCTGAACAGGGAGTTAAAGTTAGTAAAATTGTTGGACTTGCTGACGATATTAAGCTGAATCTTGCAGCTACTGACATTCGTATGGAAGCTCCAATTCCCGGAAAAGCAGCGATAGGTATTGAAGTGCCTAATAAAGAAAATGCTTCAGTGGGATTACGTGATTTATTGGAAAGTAAAGAGTACCATGATTTTCCTTCAAAGCTTACCTTTGCAGTTGGGAAGGATATTGCAGGGAAGGTGGTAGTTACTGATATTGCAAAAATGCCCCATATGTTAATCGCAGGATCCACAGATGTATCAACACCTTGATAATGAGCTTACTTTATAAGGCCAGTCCTGACGAAGTTAAGCTGATTATGATAGACCCTAAGGTAGTAGAGCTAAGTGTTTATAACGGAATTCCCCACCTGTTAATTCCGGTGGTAACAGATCCGAAAAAAGCAGCGGCAGCCCTTCATTGGGGAGTAGCTGAAATGACAGATCGTTATCAGAAATTTGCAGATTATAATGTCAGAGATTTAAAGGGCTTTAATGCGGAGTTAGAAAGAAGACAGCAAAGAGGAGAAGAAAACCTTCCGGCTAAGATGCCTCAAATTGTAATTATTGTAGACGAGCTGGCAGATTTAATGATGGTAGCACCTTCAGAGGTAGAGGAGTCTATCTGTCGTTTGGCTCAGCTTGCCAAGGCAGCAGGTATTCATTTGATTATTGCAACGCAAAGACCCAGCGTGGATGTTATTACAGGATTAATTAAAGCTAATATGCCAAGCCGTGTAGCTTTTGCAGTTTCCAGTGGTGTGGATTCCCGTACTATTTTAGATATGAACGGTGCTGAAAAGCTTCTGGGTAAAGGAGATATGCTGTTTTATCCCCAGGGATATCCAAAGCCGGCCAGAATTCAGGGAGCTTTTGTATCAGATGAAGAGGTTTCCAATGTGGTGGATTTTTTGAAAAATCAGACATTGGGCAATCATTATAATAATGATATTGAAGATAAAATTAAGAATATAGGAACAAATACCGGCGCTGATGCTTCAGGAGGAAATAATGAGCAGGATAGTTACTTTATAGAAGCCGGCAGATTTATTATAGAAAAAGAAAAGGCTTCTATCGGAATGCTTCAACGAGTTTTTAAGATTGGCTTTAATCGGGCGGCCAGAATTATGGATCAGCTTGCCATGGCAGGAGTAGTGGGAGAAGAAGAAGGCACAAAGCCTCGCAAGGTTCTTATGTCTATGGAACAATTTGAAAACTATATAGAAGAATATCTATAGTATGGAAAGTGTTCAATTTAAAATTTTAATATAGAAGATGTACGAATTATCAAAGGATAAAAGGGAGGAAAATTTTGATGAAAACCGATATTCAAATAGCACAGGAGGCTATCATGGAGCCTATTATAAATGTGGCTGAAGCTTTAGGTATTACAGCCGATGATTTGGAATTATATGGGAAGTATAAGGCTAAAATATCAGATACATATCTGCAGAAAAATAAGGAAAATAAGGATGGTAAATTAATTCTTGTAACAGCCATTAATCCAACTCCGGCAGGAGAAGGGAAAACAACAACCAGTGTAGGCTTAGGCCAGGCATTTGCCAAGTTAAATAAAAAGGCTGTTATTGCTTTAAGAGAACCTTCTTTAGGACCCTGTTTTGGGGTTAAGGGAGGTGCCGCCGGGGGAGGGTATGCCCAGGTAGTTCCTATGGAAGATTTGAATCTTCACTTTACCGGAGATTTTCATGCGATTACTTCTGCCAATAATTTATTGGCGGCACTTCTTGATAATCATATTCAACAGGGAAATGAGCTGGGTATTGATACAAGAACAGTTGTATGGAAACGTTGTTTGGACATGAACGACAGAGTTCTTAGAAATGTGGTTGTAGGCCTTGGTAATAAAATGGATGGTGTTGTCAGGGAAGATCATTTTGTAATTACTGTTGCTTCTGAGATTATGGCTGTGTTATGTTTGGCTGATGATATGGAAGACCTGAAGCGTAGATTGGGAAGGATGGTGGTTGCCTATAATTTCCAGGGAAATCCTGTTACTGCAGAGGATCTGAAGGCAGTTGGTTCTATGGCAGCCTTACTGAAAGATGCCATGAAGCCTAATCTTATCCAGACACTGGAACATACTCCGGCTCTGATTCATGGCGGTCCCTTTGCCAATATTGCTCATGGATGTAACTCTGTAAGAGCGACTAAGGCTGCCTTAAAAATTGCTGACTACTGTATTACGGAAGCAGGATTTGGTGCAGATTTAGGTGCTGAAAAGTTTTTCAATATCAAATGTAGAATGGCAGGCTTAAAACCGGATGCCGTAGTATTGGTTGCCACTATCAGAGCTTTAAAATATAATGGGGGCGTACCAAAGCAGGAATTGGGAAAAGAAGATTTGAAGGCCTTGGAAGCAGGTATCGTAAACCTGGAAAAGCATATTGAGAACCTGCAGAAATTTGGTGTTCCTGTAGTAGTAACCTTAAATTCCTTTATTACAGATACAGAGAAAGAAACAGAATTTGTAAAAAGCTTTTGTGAAGATAGAGGCTGTGAATTTGCTTTATCACGCGTATGGGAAAATGGAGGAGAAGGAGGTGTAGAACTGGCTGAGAAGGTTCTAAAGACACTAGAAGAAAAAGAAAGTAATTTTAAACCTCTTTATCCTGATAATATTTCTTTAAAAGAAAAGATTGATACAGTAGCAAGAGAAATTTATGGTGCCAGGGGAATCGAATTATCTCCTCAGGCAGCAAAGCAGCTGAAGCAGTTAGAGGATTTAGGGTTTGGAAATTTACCTGTATGTATGGCTAAAACTCAGTACTCTCTTTCAGATGACCCTGTGCTTCTTGGAAGACCTGAGAATTTTACTGTCCATGTAAGAGAGGCTTATGTCAGTGCAGGAGCAGGATTTGTGGTTGTACTTACAGGTGCTGTAATGACAATGCCGGGTCTTCCCAAACAGCCGGCAGCGTTATCCATAGATGTAACCAATGAAGGTGTGATTACCGGTTTATTTTAAGAAAAGGTGATGTAAATGAAGTGTCAAAAATGTGGAGCTTCATTACCGGATGGCAATTTATATTGTCATAAATGTGGAGAAGAATATAAAATTGTTCCTGATTTTGAACCTGAGATAGAAAATAGTATAGCTCGTACCATGTCCCACGTAGGGGATTCCATAGATTTCAGAGAGGAAAACGAAGCTTTAAAAGAAGCAGAATATTTGCCTTCTGAAAAAGAAGGGAAAAGAAAATGGATATATCCCAGTATAGTATTCGCAGGATGCTTAATCACATTAATAATAATCGGAATTTTACTTTTTCGAAATTCTGTTTTTTATTATCGAACTGCAGCACAGAAGGCCATAAATGAGCAAAGATATGAGGATGCCCTGGAATATTATGATAAATTAAGAAAAAAACAGCAGGATAATCCTTCCTGGTATTTGGAAGAGGCTCAGTTGGAATTACTATACGGAGATCAGGATACTGCCAAGCAATTAGCATATCGTGGTATTAATGAAACAGCCGGTAGTCCAGAGTTATATCTTTTTTTGGTAGATCAGTTGATTCATGAAAAAGCATTTCAGGATGCTTATGAGATACTGAAAAACTGCCCCTATGAAAAAATTACAGACAGATACAAGGAATATGATTCTTATGTAGGTGCGTTAAGTCATGAAAGTGGAACCTACGATAACATTGTTAAGCTTGTAATAAAAGATTCAAGCAAGTATGTTTATTATACAACGGATGGAACTGTTCCTGAACAGAGTTCTTTTCTTTATACAGAACCTATTATTCTGGGAAACGGCACTCATACGATTACCTTTCTTCCCTTTAATGAATATGGTATTTCGGGAGAAGTGGTAAGAAAGGAATATACTGTTACAACTGATATACCGGTAGCTCCTGTTATTGAGCCT
This sequence comes from Lachnospiraceae bacterium, assembly GCA_017558205.1. Lineage (GTDB taxonomy): Bacteria > Bacillota > Clostridia > Lachnospirales > Lachnospiraceae > SFDP01. The sequence continues at coordinate 21,033 of JAFYWD010000173.1, forward strand.
GAAAGCGGAGAATTAGAAGAGGCAGCGTTGATTACTATTCGTATAGAACCGGGAAGTAAGGTTTTTTATACAACAGATGGCAGTATTCCTGATAATGGAAGCCAGGTTTATGAAGAAGGTATTCCTATTCCCTTGGGAGAAAGTAACTTTGCTTTTATTGCAATTTCTGACAGTGGCAAAAAGAGTGAAATTATAAATCGAAAATATCATCTGAAGCTATCAGCAAATTTAAGTATTCAAGATGCGGAAATGATATTAGTAGATGAGTTAATCCGCAGGGAACATATTTTAGATAATAATGGGGCTATCAAAGACCGCTATGGTGTTTTTCGATATTTCTATAAATTTCCCGTAAAAGCAGAGGAAAGAACTTTTTATGTATTTGAGGAACACTACCTGGAAAATCTGATTGATAACCCACTGAAAAATTATTATGGGGTAGACATACGAAATAAAGAAGTAGTTCCTTTAAAAAAGGATTTTTTGGGTAAATATTATCTAGATATTTTTAAAAACTGATTGCGTTTTTGTTGAAAATAACTTATTATAGGGAGTAGTCTTTATCGCAATAAAGTCAATATAATGTATATGCCTTTTTGGCAGATTGGAGGAAAAATGTATAAAATCATAAGAGCAGAAGAGTTAACAACAAATATCTATCTTATGGATGTAGAGGCGCCCTGGGTGGCAAAAAGATGTGAGCCCGGGCAGTTTGTTATCGTAAGAACAGATGCGGAAGGAGAAAGAATTCCTTTAACTATTTGTGATTACGACAGAGAGAAGGGAACTATTACAATTGTATTCCAGACCGTAGGTGCTGAGACACATAAAATGGCAGCTATGAAGGCCGGTGATGCATTCCATGATTTTGTAGGACCTTTAGGACGTCCTTCCGACCTTGTTGAGGAAAGCATTGAAGATTTAAAGAAAAAGAAGATTGTCTTTATTGCGGGTGGAGTTGGAACTGCTCCTGTTTATCCTCAGGTAAAGTGGCTTCATGAGCATGGTGTTGACTGCGATGTAATCGTAGGAGCAAAAAATAAAGAGTTGTTAATTCTTGAAAAAGAAATGGAAGCAGTAGCTACTAATCTTTATGTTACTACTGATGATGGCTCTTACGGAAGAAGCGGAATGGTAACTACTACCTTAGAAACTCTGGTAAAGGAAGAAGGTAAAGTTTATGATCATTGTGTGGCAATCGGTCCCATGATCATGATGAAATTTGTATCTTTGTTAACTAAGAAGCTTGAAATTCCAACAATTGTCAGTCTGAATCCTATTATGGTTGATGGAACAGGTATGTGTGGTGCCTGCCGTGTATCAGTAGGTAATGAAATTAAATTTGCCTGTGTAGACGGACCGGAATTTGATGGACATCTTGTAGACTTTGATGAAGCAATGAAAAGACAGCAGTTATATAAAACTGTAGAAGGCAGAGCTTATCTGAAAGCCAAAGAAGGTGACACCCATCATGGTGGCTGTGGAAATTGTGATTAATATAGAAAAGGCAGGTAAATAGCATGGATGTTTTAAATAAAGTTCCTGTAAAAGAGCAGGATGCAAAAGTAAGAGCAACAAATTTTGATGAAGTATGCTTGGGATATGAATTGGAAGAGGCTATGAAAGAAGCCGAAAGATGTATTAATTGTAAAAATGCACGTTGTATCCAGGGATGTCCTGTTTCTATCAATATTCCTGCATTTATTCAGGAAGTAAAAGCCGGAGATATTGAGAAAGCATATCAGGTGATTAGTGAATCATCGGCGCTTCCTGCTGTGTGTGGACGTGTTTGTCCTCAGGAAACACAGTGTGAAGGTGTATGTATTCGTGGTATCAAAGGAGATCCTGTTTCCATTGGTAAACTGGAAAGATTTGTAGCAGACTGGGCATGTAAGCAGGGAATTAAGCCGGAAGGTGCAAAAGAAAAGCTTGGAAAGAAGGTAGCAGTTATTGGATCAGGTCCTGCAGGTCTTACCTGTGCCGGTGATTTGGCTAAGTTAGGATATGATGTTACCATTTTTGAGGCACTTCATGAGGCCGGAGGAGTTTTAGTATACGGTATTCCTGAATTCAGACTTCCCAAAGTAGATGTAGTTGCAAAAGAAATTGAGAACGTTAAATCTTTAGGTGTTAAAATTGAAACTAACGTGGTAGTGGGTAAATCCGTTACTATTGATGAATTATTAACTGAAGAAGGCTTTGATGCTGTATTTATTGGTTCCGGAGCAGGTCTTCCTAAATTTATGGGTATCCCTGGTGAAAATGCCAATGGTGTATTTTCCGCCAATGAATATCTTACAAGAAGTAATCTGATGAAGTCCTTTGATGCTAATTCACCCACACCTATTATGAGAGGTAATAAGGTGGCAGTTATCGGTGGTGGTAACGTAGCTATGGATGCTGCAAGAACAGCATTAAGATTAGGTGCTGAAACTCATATTGTATATCGTAGAAGTGAAGAAGAATTACCTGCCAGAGTGGAAGAAATTCATCATGCAAAAGAAGAGGGTATTATCTTTGATCTTCTTACCAACCCTACCGAGATTCTTGTAGATGAAAATGGTTGGGTTTCCGGTATGAAATGTGTAAAAATGGAATTAGGTGAGCCTGATGCTTCCGGAAGAAGAAGACCTGTAGTTAAGCCGGATTCCGAGTTTGTTATGGAAGTTGATACAGTAATTATGTCACTTGGTACAAGCCCTAATCCGTTAATTTCTTCTACCACAGAAGGTCTTGAAATTAATAAATGGCAGTGTATCGTAGCAGATGAAGAATTTGGAAAAACAAGTAAAGAAGGCGTGTATGCCGGTGGTGATGCTGTTACAGGAGCTGCAACCGTTATTTTGGCAATGGGTGCCGGAAAAGCGGGAGCAAAGGGTATTCATGAATACCTTAGCAATAAATAAATGAGAATAACTATAATAGCTGTTGGTAAAATTAAAGAGAAGTTCTATAGAGAGGCGATTGGTGAATACACCAAACGCCTCTCTAAATATTGTAAGCTGGATATCATTGAGGTTGCAGATGAGAAAACACCTGAAAGATGCAGCGAAACAGAGGAACAGCTGATACTTTCCAAGGAGGCAGATCGGATTCTTAAGAATATCCGACCGGAGATGTATGTCTATGCATTAGCCATACAGGGAAAAAAATCAGACTCAGTAGGTTTTGCTAACGAAATAAATCAATTGGCTTTATCAGGAAAAAGCTCTATAGCCTTTATTATCGGCGGATCCTTGGGCTTACATACTTCGGTTTTAAATCGTGCAGATAAGCAAATCAGCTTTTCTGATATGACTTTTCCTCATCAGCTGATGCGTGTGATTCTTACAGAACAAATTTATCGGGGATTTCGTATAATTGCGAAGGAACCGTATCATAAGTAAGTGGGTTTTTTGAATGGTTAAGAGAGTTTTAAGGAGACTGAAATGTTTCATTTCCTAGGAACTCTCTTTTTTGTACAATAAAATAACTGATGCGGAAACAATCTGCAGTAGTTTTCTAATCTTTAAAAGTATTTAACAGGATTTATCGTGATGTAAGATGTCAGTAACTTCACAATCTAAGATATAGCACGACATGTCTAAGGTTTTGGTAGTAATTGGAAATGTTCTGAAACTGAAAGGAAATAAGGATTACACTCCGGAAGGAATAACATTCTGGAAGAAACCTGGAGAATACCCCATGAAAATCTGGGAAATTGGCAATTTTTTTACAGAATGGTCAAAAATATTCAATAGTATTTGCGTTTTATATTATAAAAAAGTATAATATTATTGAATAAAGAAGACGGAAGTGTAAAAAATATTCAAATAAACTTCAATAAGATGAAGTGAAAACTTGTTTTATTAAATATTTTACGGAATCATATAAAATGTACAATAACGGGGAGATGAATTTATGGATATCAAGAGAGATAAATACCTGAATGATTTGATTAACCGTATGCACAATGGAATGATAAAAGTTGTAACCGGTATCAGAAGATGTGGAAAGTCTTATCTGTTATTTAATATTTTCAAAAGTTATTTGTTGGAGCAGGGTGTAACTGTATCGCATATCATTACGATTGAACTGGATCAACGTAAAAACAAAAAGTATCGTGATCCGGATGCAATCTTAGATTATATTGAATCTTTGATAGAAGATGATGAGCAATATTACATTATGCTTGATGAAGTGCAGATGCTGCAGGAGTTTGAAGAAGTTTTAAATTCACTGCTTCATATTAGGAATGCAGATATATATGTAACCGGAAGTAACTCTAAATTTCTATCCAAGGATGTGATTACAGAATTTAGAGGAAGAGGTGATGAAATTCACATTTCCCCATTAACTTTCAAAGAATTTATGGAAGCCTACGATGGTGATATGTACCATGGATGGGCAGAGTATGTTGTATATGGTGGTCTCCCTCTTACAGTAACAATGAAGACGGAAGAACAGAAAATCAGCTATCTGACAAATCTTTTTAAAGAAACTTATCTGAAGGATATTATAGAAAGACACCATATAGAAAAAACACAGGAGTTAGAAGATTTGATAAATATCTTAGCATCTGCCATTGGCTCGTTGACGAATCCACCGAAAATTGAAGCTACATTTAAAAGTGAGATTAAGTCAACAATCAGTTTGAACACAATTAGGCAGTATGTTGAATATTTGGAAGATGCTTTTATTATCAATAAAGCAAATCGCTATAATGTAAAGGGCAGAAAGTACATTGGCACTCCCTTGAAATATTATTTTGAAGATGTGGGATTAAGGAATGCAAGATTAGGATTCAGACAGGTAGAAGAAACGCATCTGATGGAAAATGTCATTTATAATGAATTACGAAGCAGAGGTTACTCTGTGGATGTTGGTGTTGTAGAAAAGCGAGGTACAGATGAAAATGGTAAAGAGTACAAGAAACAGTTGGAAATTGATTTTGTAGCAAACCTCGGTAGTAAACGTTATTATATTCAATCAGCATTTAATATGCCAACGGAAGAAAAATGTATTCAGGAAAAGACTTCTCTTGTCAATGTAAATGATTCTTTCAAGAAGATTGTCGTTGTTAAGGATGTTGTGAATGTTACAAGAGATGAAGATGGAATTACAACCATGAGTATCTATGACTTTTTATTAAAAGAAAATAGTTTAGAGTTGTAAGAAGTTTCTAAAAGATCTGAATACAAGGAAATATTATCATTCCAACAGAGGGCATAAAAACTGTAACTTTGTTTTATGATGAAAATTTGAATTTGTATTTACTCCCAAACATGGTTCATGGCTTAACATGATTGAGAGTTTTTTAGCAAGCTTACGAAACAGATGCTGAGAGGGATTCGCGTAAATTCCAAGGAAGAATAATTTATTTTAATATTTAAAGAAAGAGCTAAATAGGTTCAAGAAAGAAGAGAAAGATAGTATAAATGCTTTATTTTTGCTATACTATTAAAAATGTTGTGAGAGTTAATGGATAAACCTACTTAAAGTGTCGTGCAGATGAACAAAAACAAATGAGAGGGAATGATTGAGAGATAATGTTTAAAGGGACTTATTGCCGATGAGGAATAAGTCTTTTTTATGGAGAGTAGTTGAATAAGTAACAGTTTAGTCATGACCAATCACAATGCGGATTGGTCATGTGAGAAAGAGTAAATATAGAGAAAGCATCTCCCGGCTCGTTGAAAGCGACTTTAAATCCGGGGGATGCTCATAACAAGAAGCCAAAGGCTGAGCTGTTACTGATTGAGTGGTTTAAAGGAGATAAATTGAAATGAACGAATCAATAATGGCATTCATTATTTGGGCGATAGTAGGAATAGTTTTTATACTGATGGGCATTTATTGTTTGAATTCTAAAACATTAAAGCCTTTTGGCTTTTGGGCGAATGCAGAAGTAATCCAGGTAGAAGATGTAAAAGGTTATAACAGGACTTTGGGAAAATTATGGTGTGTGTACGGTAGCTTATTTATAGTAGTTGGAGTACCACTGTTAAAGGAGGATAACTCAGCCTGGATTATAATACCAATTCTTGGAACCATGCTTCTTACGATCGGTACCATGATTATCTATGTGGTGGGTATAGAATCCAAATATCGGAAGAAAAAATAATTGTAAAATAAGACTTTTATTATATTTATAGTAACAGTTCAGCCTTCGGATGAACTGTTACATTTTATATATTTATCTTGCGGAAAAAATTGACATATGCAATAGCAAAAAATATAATAAAATCATATGGGTGAAAGGAGAATAGCAAAAATGATGAAACGTCTAATGGTTTTTATGCTTGCAATAGTGCTATTTTTAGGAAGTATTGATAGTA
>JAFYWD010000174.1 GCA_017558205.1 Lachnospiraceae bacterium
CACCTATAAAAATCAGGGGGAAAGTCCAAAAGCCGGTGCCCTGTCAAAAAGCAGCACCACCAGAAAATATCTGGGAGAAAAGGCAGCTTATGTGAATCTGGCAAAGCGAAAGACAGGGGTGGCCGGCTTTAGCCAAAAGGTACAGCTTACGGGGGGAACCTACACCTTTTCCGGCTACTGTAAAACAGTGGCCATGGAAAATGCCTCAGCTTACCTGAAAGTAGTGGACAACAAGGGAAATATGTATTACAGTAATAAAATCACGGAAGAAACTCCCATCCAGTTTGACAACGGCTGGCACCGTCTGTCAGTTACCTTTACACTGCTCCAGGGGGAGAGAGGTTAATATGAATGAAAGATTAAAGCAAGTGCGTAAGAGTTTAAAACTTTCTCAGGAATTTGTAGCGACACAATTAGGTATGACCAGGATAACAATAGTTGCTATTGAGGCTGGGACACGTAAAGTAACCACGGATGAACTGACTAAGTTTTCTGAACTATATGGTGTAACTACTGATGAATTATTATATGGAGATGTGTCTGAAGAGAATGAAGTTAGAGCATTTGCAAGAACTTTTTCAGAACTCTCCGATATAGACAAAAAGGAAATTATGAATCTGATAAATTTCAAGCGTAGATACAAGGAGACGATGAATTGAGAAATGTTATCAAGTTATATCATAGAGGAATGTCTGCAGAAGCATTAGCACAGGCAGTTATAGCTGAATACTTCGATGGTAAAGAACCCTCCTTTCCTATTGATCCATTTAAGATGATACGCGATTTGGGAATTGTATATCAATTTATGGAATTTAAGGATTTGGAGGGTATTTATATTTTACCGGATGATGAAGATGATATTCCTGTTATAGGTATTAATTTTGGATTGGAGATATTTTACCACTCCTAAAAAGAGAATATCAGTGAATGGACCTAGACTTTTAGGATTTAAAGGTGATATAGGATTGAATCCAAGGTTTATTGTTTTGAGTTATCCAAGGTGTTCCGGAAAAAAAGTGCTGATATCACCGGTGATATGATATAATAACGTCATAGTACTTTTCTTTGGGAAAGAGACTGTGAAGTTTTTTTATTTAGAGGAAAAAGAGGATGTTTGGAATAAAATATCCTTTAGGAAAGATGGGAGAAGGTATTGATGAAGGTTCGAAAGATTAGCTTATTTAATCAGTTGTTTATTTATCTGGCAATTTTCTTGTTTCTGGGAAACAGTAGCCTGGGAGTATTGATTTATAACAGGGCCAATTCTCTGCTGTTGGAACAGATTCAGAAAAATGTAATGAATCTTTCCGGCAGTGCAGCAGCAAGCATCAGTGGGGAAGTTTTACGAGAGATTTCTGAGGGGGAGGAAGAGACGAAAGAGTACCAATTGATTCTGGAACAGTTGGCTGTTTTCAGAGATCATGCAGAGCTTGAATATATTTATACCCTGAGAGAAGGGAGTAACGGCAGTATTGAGTTTGTAGTGGATTCTGATCCCGAAGAGCCGGCAGCCATAGGGGAAGAGTGTGAAATTACCGAAGCAATGGAAGAGACCTTTGCAAAGGGGATTACTACTGTGGATAAGGAAACAACCACAGATGAATGGGGAACTCATATTTCCTCCTATAGTCCCATTATGTTTGAGGATAAAATTGTGGGGGCGGTAGGAATAGATATCAGTGCCTCCTGGATTGAAGAGCAGATGGAAGGCTTGCGTAATCTGATTATTCTTTGCTGTTTTGCAGTTTATATAGTAAGCCTGTTTTTACTTCGCATTCCTCTGATAAAATTTAAAAAAGGAATACGTAAGCTGAATAATAAGGTGGAAGAGTTGGCAGGTGGCTCCGGGGATTTAACAAAGAAAATTGATATTGAATCCGGCGATGAGCTGGAGGTTATCGCAGGAAATATGAATAAATTCATCGATCAGATTCACTCC
>JAFYWD010000175.1 GCA_017558205.1 Lachnospiraceae bacterium
TCTGCCTTCAGTGGCTGTTTCCTCAACCGCCAAATCCATAGTAACGTAGGTTATGTTTTCTCTTTCTTTTCTTATAATTGTCTGACTCTGACTTTGTCCTACTGCCATGGAGGTTACTTCTCCAACACCTTCCACAAACCAGAAGTAACCATCCTTGGAAGGAAGCTGTATTGCAGTAGTATTATTCCAGGTATCCGAAATATTTTTCGGTGTTTTAAGAGTGGTTAAGGAAGTCAGTCCTCCAATAAAACCGCTTAAAGGTGTCTGGCTGTTTCCATATACCACCTTAGTTAAATCAAAACTGCTTAAATCCAAGCTTGTAAGAGCTGAACAACCATAAAACATATTACTCATGGTAGTTACATTAGCAGTATTGAAAGAAGAAATATTGATTTCTTCTAAGCTGCTGCAGTTACGGAACATGTAATTCATATTTGTTACCAGCTCGGTATTAAAGCTGCTTAAATTCAGACTTGTTAAACCATTACAACCGGAGAACATGTTATTCATATCTGTCACACCGGAGGTAACAAAATTACTAAGATTTATTTCACTGATTACTTTACAATCAGCAAACATATATACCATTTTGGTAACTAACGTAGTTTTAAAATTGCTTAAGTTTAAGCTTTCTAAAGCATTACACTGATAGAACATATAAGACATATCAGTTACTTTTTCTGTATTAAAGCTGCTTACATTCAAAGTAGCCAGACTGGTACAGCCCTGGAACATCTTTGCCATATTCTCTACTTTTTCTGTAGAAAATCCGGTAAGATCCAGACTTTCCAATTTTTTACAACCATAAAACATACTTTCCATGGTAGTAACATTGGAAGTATCAATTCCTTCTGCTGTTAATCCGGTTATGGTTGTCAGCTTACTGCAACCATTAAACATGCTCTTCATATTTGTAGTAGCTTCAGTATTTAAATTACTGATATCTACAGTCAAAAGGTTACTGCAGCCATTTAACAACTGAGATAAGTCCTGAATCTCCGATAAGCTAATTTCTGCAGAAGTAATCTGTGCTTTATACTGATTCCAAGGAATATCAATTGCAGCTCGGTCTCCCTCACCACTTTCAATTTCTCCCTTTCCTGTTACTGTAAGCTTTCCGTTGCTATCGATAGCCCAAGTAATTCCCCCTTTGGAATTATTAATGGTACCGCTTGGAGCAATGGTAAAGCTGCCTGTTGCTTCTTTAGAAGTCATTGTAATATTATTGGAAATGGTAACAACTGCTTTGGCTCTGAATTCTCCTGTTTTCAGCTCCTGCTGCACCTGATATGAAAATTCATTAGTATCTGCATTATAATAATTTGCCCAATTTTCCACAGGAACCGTAACGGTCATCTGAGAAGGGCTGGGATTACTGGGACTGGCCATAACAACTTCCTGCAGAGTAATCTCAAGTGATAAAATATCTGAAGGATCCTGTAAGCCTATAAACTTCACCTTTACCAAAGGCTTTCTCAATTCTTTTTCTTCTGCGGATACTGACATACTTACCGCAGATTTTCTAACCGTAAATTCCGCTTCTGCTTCCAATGTATTTGTATTGTTAGTAGTAACAACAGCCTTTAATACATGGCTTCCTGCATTCAGATTTTCGCTAAAGGTATAGCTTAATACTCTTGTCTCTTCATTATATAAGCTCTGCCAATCCGTTACAGATATTTCCTTATCAGAATCCACCACAAACTTTAAGGAACTCATGCCTGTTTCAGGATCTAAGCCCACAAAGCTTACCTCTACGATAGGTTTTCTGAAATTATCTATATTTTCTTTTACAAGAACACGAAGCTCTGCTGTTGGTGTAGTACCTTTTTTCCATAAGTCACTATAGGTTTTCTGAGTGGGTACAGTTGTTACTTCCTGACCTTCACAATCATACCATTTATTGGCTGCTTCGGTTCCCTGAGCAAGTCCCAGAGAAGTTAATTCTGAGAATGCTGCCGGAATATTTTTCGGAAGATAGAGCTCTGTCAGGGCTGTTGTAGCGGTAAACATATTTGCTGCCTGAGCAACATTTTCCATGGTAAAGCTACTAAGATCCAGTTTCCCAATACTGCTGCTTCCGGAAAACATACCTGTCATATTGGTTGTCGCTGCTGTATCTGTACCACTAAAATCAACCGTAGTTAAACTAGTACAATCTGCTAAAAGATAACTGAAGTTCTCTGTTTCAGACAAGGAAATTACAGCTGTCTTAACTAAAGCTCTATGCTCATACCAAGGAATATTCTCCTTGCTTCTGTTTGTTCCCTTATCATCCAGATCTCCCTTTCCTTTTACTGTTAACTCTCCGGCAGAATTAATTCTCCAGCTAAGTGTCCCCTTCTCAGTCACAACATTTCCGGAATATAAAGTTACCCCCGGAATGGTAAATACAGACTGAATCTCTTTGGTACCAAGAGAACTTGTTCCTGCTACAGAAACAGTAATAGTATGGTCTCCGAAATCTAATTCCTGAGTAATCGTCTGAGTATATTCTCCTGCAGCCTCTACATAGTTTGTCTTCCAGTCATCTCCTGCCAGATTATCTCCATTATCTATCTTCAATGTAAAGCTTGTGATTTTGTCAATATCTCCGGCCTCTAATCCATGAAATCTAACCTTAATGGTAGGTTTTCTTGTGTTATCGGTATTGAAAACTACAAAAGCATCTATTTCTGCAGTAGGTGTTGTTCCCAGAGCAAAAACTTCAGAGGTTGTTTTTTCTTTGGGAAGTAGTGTTACATTTTGTTCTCCCTTAGAATTCCATACTCCCTCGGGAAGTGCAACATCCTGTGCTACATTCTTGGGTGTATAAATCTTTGTAAGCAAGGTAGTTCCCGCAAACATATTACTGGCAGTTGAGGGCGAACTTAACTTGCTCATATCAAAGTTACTTAAATCAATGGTTCTCAGACTACTGCAATCCTTAAACATTCCGGTATATCCGGTAATATTAGAGGTATTAAATCCACTTAAATTTACTTTTTCCAGACTGTTGCAGCCATTAAACATATTAGATAAGCTGGTTGCTTTTTCTGTATTAAAATGTCCCAAATTTATCTCTATCAAATTACTGCAGTTTTGGAACATAGAATGCATAGAAGTAACAGCTGCTGTGTTAAAGCTGCTGAGATTAA
>JAFYWD010000176.1 GCA_017558205.1 Lachnospiraceae bacterium
AAAAAAAATACTTGCAATTTATGGTAAAATCTGATTAATATATATATGTATCATTAGATTTTATTGTAATAAAATCATAAAAAAATAAGGAGGAAGTTATGCAAAAGAAAAAACCAACAAGAACAAGAATACTGGCTTGGCTTTTAGCGGTAGCATTAATGCTGCCCTCACTTTCTATGCCTGTATATGCTGTGGAACAAGTAACACCCGCATATACGGAGGAAGTAAGTGATAATACTGCAGAGGAAGAGCTTTCAACAGTGATTCCTGAAGTAGAAAGCTTAAGTACAGTAAGCAACGAGCAACAGGAAAGTGTAGAGGAAGAAGTGGAAACAGTCATTCCGGAATACACTACACTTAGTACCCAGGGAACCAGTGTGACTCCTAATGCACCGGTTCAGGATGCCTATTTTGTAATGGTAGATGATACCGCTACAGATACATCCTTAGATCATTATTTTACTTATAATGGTGGAACTGACCAATCCGGAAGAACAGGTTGGGCGGCGGACTCAGGTGCTACCTCAGGAAGCAGTCCGGAGGTTATTACTCAGCATTGGATGTGGAATAATAACAATACAGGTAAAAACTTTACCTATAGCTTTACTTTTGTGGGAACCGGGGTAGATATTATAGGTCTTAAAAATGATAATGTGAATCAGTTCCAGTTAGATGATGGAGAAGTGCAAGCTGTTACTATTGCAGGTAATCAGAGTGGAGAGGTTATTTTATATCGTGTAACCGGACTACCAGAACAAAGGCATACAGTGAATGTATCACTTCCTGATGGAGCTACCGGTTTACAGGTGTCCTGTGCCAGAGTATATGTAAGTCAGCCACCGGCAGGAAGTGAAAATACTCAGCCGGTGCTCCAGACAGTAGTACCTATTTCTAAAATTGGAACTACAGGAGAGGAAAATGCTTTCCGTTTTTCACCTCAGGGATGGTCTAACGATAATATAGAGCCTGATGGAACACATCGTTGGTCAGTAGCAAATCCCAGTACAGTTGGTGGAAAAGATAATGTATGGTTTGAAGTAGATTTTATTGGTACAGGAATAGATATTTGGAGTCAGAAAAACACTCCATTTGGAGAAATTAAATATACTTTATATGAAAGAGGAGAAGGTGATACACGTACTCAGGTAGGAAATCCTGTTACTGTAAATCAGGGTACAGCAAAAACTAATCCTGCAAAAGTAGCTTCCTTTACAAATCTTGACCAAAGCAAAAAGTATACTTTAAAGGGACAGCCTAATCAGGATAATAAAGGAATCAACTGCGGTCAGGTAATTATTTATCACACTCCTTATGAAGTTACCTCTATTAATGTAGCGGAAGAGGCAAAAGCTGTTACTGTTAAGCAGGGAGGAAGCAAACAGTTAGCTTTCACTGTATTGCCTGCTTATGCTGATGCTACCGGTTTGGAATTTACCTCCAGTGATGATGAAACTGTTACAGTAGATGATACCGGTGTTGTAAAGGGATTAAAAATTGGGGAAGCAAATGTTACCATTGGAATTAAAGGAAAAGACGAAGGTGCCGTAGTTGTAAAGGTAACAGTAGAAGAAGCTGTTCCCCAGTTAAAGGGTATTATTGGTGATATTGATTACCAGTATACAGAAGCAAGATTTGAAGAAGTAAAAAATGCAGCTAAGGGAGACAGTCCTAAGACAACGGAAAGACTTACTGCATGGAAAAATGATAAAGCACTTTCTGTACTGGCTTTGATTTCTGATGAGTCAGCACTGGAAGATGTAACTATTACTACCTCTAATTTAGTTAAAAAAGAGGGAGAAGGTACAATTGATAAAAGTAAGGTTAAGGCTAGCTTTATAAGATCTACATTAGCTTATAACGGACCATTTTTAGGCTATGGTACTCAAAAAACAATTAATGATTTTCCGGCTGTAACTGCAGACAATAGAAGTGAAAGTGCCGATGTTATCTTTAATGCAGAGTCTGTGAATATGGGCTTCAATGAAGTACAGGCAGTTTGGCTTGAATTTTCTATTCCTGCGGATGCTAAAGAAGGTATCTATGAAACTACCGTTCAGGCAACAGCTAAGGGGATTTCAGAGCCTATAACTTTTACCTATGAAATTGAAGTTAAAAATGCAGTACTTCCTAATGTGGAAAACTTTAGTGATGAATTCAGTGTTGATTTCTGGCATCATCCTTATGCTTCAGCAGATTATTATGGAGTAACACCATTCTCTGATGAACATTTTGCAATTTTAAAGCCTATTATGGAATTGTACAAAGAAGTTGGAGGTGGAACTGTTTATGCTACCATGGTAGAAGAGCCTTGGAATGCACAGACATGGAGTCCATACGGTAGAGGAAATAGTGAAAGATCAACCTATCCCTCTATGATTAAATGGATCAGTAATGATAATGGTCAGACATTTACATTTGATTATACGGTATTTGATGAATGGATTGAGTTCAATATCGAAGAAGTGGGATTAACCGGTGATATTGCATTATTTAGTATTGCACCATGGCATTTCCAGTTTAGATGGTTTGATGATAGTGGAAGATTATATAGTAAAGCATTTGATTACGGAACTGAATATAATCGAATTTGGAAACTCTTTTTAACTGATTTATTCCGTCACTTAGAACAGCAGGGATGGCTTGATAAAACATATATTGCCCTTGATGAGCAGGGAATCAGAAATGAAGCCTTAAGTATCATTGAAACAGTAGAATCAGAGCTGAATCTTGATATTAAGATTATGGGCTATTTAGATGGTTTTACAGGAAATAAAGCATCTAATGCTGAGTTACAAAAGAGAATGGATTTTGTAAGTTTTGGAGATTTTGCAGTACAAAATCAGTTATCAACCTTTAAAACGTTACTGGAAGAGAGAAATGAACAGAATCAGAAATCTATCTTATACTCTTGTACAGAGCATCGTCCCGGACAGTTTGCTTTAAGTCAGCCGGTAGAAAGTTACTGGGCTGTAGCTAATGCGAAGAAACAGGGTACAACAGGATTTTCACGTTGGGCTTGGGATGCATGGACAGAAAATGCGTTAGAAGATGCTACCTCCTTTGCTTTAGAGCCGGGAGATTGCTTCCTGATTTATCCGGATGTAAAAGAAAAAGGAGCACAGGGAACTGCACAGGCATATTCTTCCGTACGTTTAGCACGTATGGCACAGGCTGTAAGAGACATGAATAAGGTTTCTCTTATGGTAAAAGAATATCCTAATGACGTTCAGCTTCGTCAGAAGGAGCAGGCACTGTATGACGCCATTACATTTACTACTTCAAAAACAACTAATAGAAATAATTTATATCTGAGCGATACTGAAGTTACACAGGTAAAATCCGATGTAAATAATGTATTAACAAAGCTGAATGCAATGACCGACAGATATATTGAAATCGGTGGAAGAGGTGGAATTAACGGAGTAGAAGCAGGGATTCCCAAGCCACTTCCGGTAGAACATTATATTCTTGATACTGATGGGGTAATTGAGGATGGAGGTATCTATTCCATCACTTACTATTATGATGCCGGCGTTAACTTCCGTAATAATAGTTTACGTATGTTGTTCTGCAATAATACTGAAACTACCAATGTTAATGCACCTGCAAGCAGTGGATATAATGAAAATGGATATTTTATTCAGCAGTCTACCAATGCACAAAATAGTAAAGAAACACAGCTGTGGAAGGCTATAAAGAATGAGGACGGAACCTTCTATTTGCAGGCCATGTATAATGAGGATCAGGGAGGAGCAAAAGTATACCTTGATGTTACCCAGAATACCGGAGATGCTTTTGCAAAAGTAAGTACGACTCCTAAATCTGTAACTATAGCTCCCGTAGATCCTGCTAAACCTGAGTTAGGACAGTTTACTGTAATTGATCATAACAGTAATATGGCCCTGGGTTATAGCCAGACCGGTTCAAAATTTGTAGGAACAGCGAAAGGAAATGCAGTGAAGCTGTACTTCCACAAGCAGACCTATATTGATGAGATTGCACAGGAAGATAAAACAAAATTAGAGATACCGGAAGGACCAAAAGGAACTACATATAATGAACCTTTCCCTCTTGGTACCGGAGGAAGTAATAACTTCCGTATTCCCTGTCTTGTTACCATTGATAGTGGAGAACACAAGGGAAGAATCGTTGCAGCGGCAGATATGCGTTGGAATCATGACCTGGATGGTCGTGCTATTGACCTGATTGTAAGCTACTCTGACGATAATGGTAAAACCTGGCATTATAATTCGCCTCTGTACTTTAATGATTCCATAGATCCCAAACCTTCTGTACCCGGATTAGATTGGGTAACAAAGACAGGATCCGATGCTTCGCTTTTCAATTATGCAACTACCATTATGGATCCAGGATTAATTGCGGATAAAAATGGAAAATTATATGTTCTGGCAGATTTATTTGCCGGAGGGTCAGCAATTGAGGGTATTATGCCGCTTCATCCGGAAAGTCCGGATACAGGCAATAATGTGGAAGCCAACGGATTCTTAAATGCAGATAATGATGCTTCCGATAAAGAATTAGTATTATACGGTAAAACCAAACGTTCCCAGGCTGCTCAGGATGATACCAACTATGATTACTGGGTTGGTGATTATGTAAAGGATGCCAATAACAAAGAATTTGCACCTGTTTATGCAAAAGATGACAGGGCAGGTACAACCCCTAAATACTATATAGATAGAAAGTTTTATTTATACGATGCTAATAAAGGGGAGCTTTACTGTGATCAGATTATGTCTGTAAAGAATCAGGTAAAACAGAATATTTTTTTCTATAATGCAGACCTTTATGTAAGATTAGCAACCTATCTTGTATTAGTAACCTCTGAGGACGGAGGAGAAACCTGGTCTGATCCTGTACTTGTGAATGATCAGGTAAATCAGAACCAGTACTTCTACGGCTTAGGACCCGGTGCCGGTATGGATTTAGATGACGGAACAATTATTTTCCCGATGTACAAGCATACAAATGGTGCCGCTTCAGAACGTTCCAGTTTAATCTACAGTACAGATGAAGGAAAAACATGGACAAGAACAGCTGACTCAGTGTCTACCTTCCGTTCCAGCGAAAGTGTACTTGTAAAAATCAATAATAACAGATTACGTCAGTTTATGCGTTCTGATGCCCAGAAGTTAAACTACGTAGACTGGATATATAGTAAAGATGAAGCAGGAAATGTAACTCTTACAACAACAAACTCTAATGTACAATTAGCTCAGACTACAACATACAATAACCAGATATCAGCTATTACACTGAAGCAGAAAATTGATGGAAAAACAGCCATACTGGTTTCCAATGCTACTACCAATGGTGGAAATACAGCTGTATACAATGACGTACGAGGCGATGGAAGATTATATCTTTATACAGTAAATGAAGATTCTAATTACAGTATGAACTTTGTGGCAGAATTAGATGTATGGCCAAATGGACTTCCTGCGGATCAATATCCTCACGGAGTGGATTATAATCTTAATCAGGGTAAGGAATGTTATACCTACTCCAGCCTGGTAGAAAAAATTGAAGACGGTAAATCTATGATTCACCTGTTGGTAGAAACTGATTTCCAGCCTGCTAGAATGAGTTATAAAAAATTAGATTTGGAAGCTGTTTTCCCTGATGTAAATTTTGATCCTTTAACAGAAGATCAGCTGTTCAACGAAGCAAGTGGTTTAACAGTAGCAGCTACAAGTGCTACAGAGGCTTCTGTAAGCTTTAATGCAGGTTATTCTGTTTCAGGCAATGTGACTTATGATGTTGTTGTTACGAAAGAAGATGGAAGCCAGGTAACAACCATAGCTGATACAACCGAAGTAAGCCATAAGATTGGAAAGCTGACAAAGAATAAAAAATATATTATTACAATCATTACCAAGGTAGACGGTATACCGAAAGGACAGGAATTAACTAAGGTATATACCCACACTTATGGAACACAGCCGGAAGGAGAAATCAAAGTTCCGGAAGGAATCTGGATTACCGGAGTAGAGGCAAAGGATTATACAGGAAGTAAGCTTACCCAGAGCTTTGCTCTTTATGATGGTGATGTATTGTTAAAGGAAAAGGTAGATTATACCGTTTCTTACAAGAATAATACCAAGGCATACTTATGGATGGACAAAGAAGAACCGGGAGTAGCTGTTCTCAGCGAAGGTCCGGGGCTTATGGTGGCAGATGAAAATAGTAATATCGTAATTGATCCTGATTTAACAGGAGAAAATAATCTGCCCTCAGCTGATAAAGCGAAAAATGCTCCTCAGATGATTATTACCATGAAGGGCAACTATACCGGAAAATATACGGTATACTTTGAAATCAATCCGATTTCTTTAGAGGATGAGGATATTGTAGCTGATGATATTATGACTGTATTCAATAACAAGGTACAGAAAGCTACACCGGTAATTACCTGGAAGGGTAAGAAGCTGACAAACAAGGATTTTGAAGTAGCATACCCTCTTGATTATGATGCCAAAGGTAATGCTTCTGCAGAAACCATCAATACTCTGTTATTAAAGGGTAAAGGTAACTTTGCAGACAGCATTCAGATCGACTTTATTATCCATCCGACAGAAGGAGTAACCTTTGTTCCTATGAGCAAGGTTTCCGTAAGTAAGGTAAAGAACTTAACCTTTGATGCTACACAGACTGAAGGAATGAAACAGACTGAGTTTGTAGTAAAAGCTGGTAAAAATCAGGTAGATCCTAACGAATACACTGTTAGATATGAAAAGAATGACCGTGTGGGAACAGCTACCATGGTACTGGAAGGTAATGTGGATATTGGTGATGATAAGACAGCCTTTGTAGGCGTAAAACGTATTACCTTTAAGATTAACGGAAACTCTATGAGTAAGGTAAAAGTAGAGGAACTGAATAAGGATGGCTATCCTTTTACAGGGGAAAAGATCCAGCCTCTTGACGGTGATGCAAAAGTAACCTTTAACGGAAATCCTATGGAAAAAGGCTCCTATACAGTTCGTTATGAGAATAACCTTAACAGAGGAACCGGAACCATTATTCTTACAGGAGTAGAAGAAAAAGGCTTTACCGGTGTGAAGAAGCAGACCTTTAAGATTGTTGCTGCATCCATTGAGAATACAGGAAGTGAAAAATTCCAGGTAGAAATTGTGGATGAAGCAAAAGAAGAAGGCGGTAACGGATTGGTAGCTATGCCATTTACCAAGGGTGGTGTGAAGCCTGCAGTTCAGGTAACAGATGCTGTAACAGGTAAGACATTGAAGGAAGGCAGCGACTATACCGTAAGCTATAAGAATAATACAAAACGTGTAGATTATACAGGCTTAGATGCTGCAAAAGCAGATAAAAAAGCACCGGTAGTTATTGTAACAGGAAAAGGCAATTATTCCGGAAAATTACAGACTTACTTTGAGATTATTGCAAAAGATTTATCTGATGCGCAGAATGCAGATGATTTAAGTATCGTAGTAAAGGATCTGGTAGTAAGTACTAAGAACGGCGGCTGGAAATCTGCTATTAAAGTAGTAGATGCTAATAGCAGTGCTTTAAGCAAGAAGGAAGCAAAACTGTCAGAAGCAGAGTATAGAATTTATGAACTTCCTGCCGATGTAACTGACCAACAGCTGTTGACATGGAAAACTGATAAAACAAATCTCAATACCAAGGACATTAAAACAACCCTTCCTGCCGGAACCAAGGTAGAGGTAACAGTAAAAATGGTTGAAAACGGAGATTATATCGGAGAGGTAACAGGAATTTACCGTATCTTAAAGACAGGCTATGATATCAGCAAAGCAACAATTAAGCTGGCAGATCAGGTATATACCGGTAAAAATATTGAGATTGATTCCGACAGTGACTTTGTAACCAGAACCATAACAGTGGCAAAAGGTCAGAATCCTGTAACACTTACCATGGAAGGAGACAATCCTACCTTAGAAGTTGTTCCCGGAAGCTACGTGAAGAACGTGAATAAAGGAACTGCCAAAGTAACCTTCAGAGGTCGTGGTGAATTTGGCGGAACGAAAACAGTAAGCTTCAAAATCAGTCAGCGTAATATCGCGAATAACTGGGATGGTTTACTGGAGGATCTGTTAGGATTCTTTGTAGACTAATAGAGAAATATGATGTAAACTTTTATAAGAAAGTTAAAGAGAGCCTGTACATAAGTTCAGGCTTTCTTTTTATATCAAAAGAAAGCAAAGGTAGAAGAATATGCAGATATATCTGGCCCCCATGGAGGGAATTACTACGTATGTTTATCGCAAAGCTTATGCAAATCATTTTGGAAATATTGACAGATATTTTACGCCCTTTATCGCCAACAAAAAAATGGGGAAAAGAGACCGGGATGGAATCCTGCCGGAAAATAATCCGAGAATGGAGCTGATACCACAAATTTTAACTAATTCTGCAGATGATTTTTTAAGTGTAACTAAGGATTTAGCTGCCTATGGGTATCACACAGTGAATCTGAATCTTGGCTGTCCCTCCGGTACGGTAGTAGGAAAAAAGAGAGGGTCCGGATTTTTAGGTCAGCCCCTGGAGCTGGAAAGATTCCTTGTGGAAATCTATGAAAAATGTCCTTTAAAAATTTCTATCAAGACAAGGGTGGGACTGGAACGGGAAGAAGAATGGGAAGGCTTACTCTCGATTTATGAGAAGTTTCCCTTGGAAGAGCTGATTATTCATCCCAGACTGCGGAAAGACTTTTATCAGGGAGAAATTCGATATCAGACATTTCATAAGGCGATCAACAGAATGAAGGTACCCTTGTGCTATAACGGAGAAATTAACTCAGTAGAAGATTTTAGAGATATCTGCAACCGATTTCCTACCATTGATCGTGTTATGATAGGCAGAGGAATTTTAAGAAATCCTGAGCTGGTTGAAGAAATACGTCTTTGGGAAAAAGAGAAAGACAGCAAGGGGAATGAAGCTGTTGCTAAAGATAATTTAGTAAAAAAGGAATATGATGAAAATTCATTGAAGAGATTATACAGCTTTCATCAGGAAATATATGAGGGGTATCAAAAAATTATGTCAGGTGATATTAATACTCTATAT
>JAFYWD010000177.1 GCA_017558205.1 Lachnospiraceae bacterium
CTGTAATCAGTCTGTCCTTTGCCAACGTGAAAGAGAATACCTATTTAAAAACAGAGGAAAAAATAAAAGAAATTTTAAGAGGATTATACAAAAAATATCTTTTTTTATTAGAGAATGATACGCTGACAGAGTATGAAAAAATAGTTTTCCGTCAAATTCTGAATGGAAAAATGAAAGAAACAGAAGCAACGTCAGCATTACACTGTTTATCTGAGTATTTGGAAAAATATTATGGTAAAAAGGTAATCATCTTGCTGGATGAATATGATACACCCATGCAGGAGGCCTATGTAAATGGCTTTTGGGAAGAGCTGGTTGGTTTTATGAGAAGTCTTTTTAATTCAACCTTTAAGACTAATCCTTATCTGGAAAGGGCAATAATGACCGGGATTACCAGGGTAAGTAAAGAGTCAATTTTCTCGGATCTAAACCATCTGGAAGTAGCTGCCACAACATCGAATAAATATACAACTTCCTTTGGATTTACGGAAGAAGAAGTGTTTACGGCTCTGGAAGAATATGGAATGGGCAGTGAAAAGGAGAAGGTTAAATTCTGGTACGATGGCTTTGTTTTCGGCAAGGATTGTGACATTTATAATCCCTGGTCGATTATCAATTTTTTAGACAAAAAAGTATTTGATGTTTATTGGGCTAATACCAGCAGCAACGGTCTGGTAAGTAAGCTGATTCGAGGGGGGAATCGAAACATTAAGACAGCCTTCCTACAGTTATTGGAAGAAAAATCTATTCACTGTACCATTGATGAACAAATTGTTTTTGGAGCTTTAGGAAACAGTGAGCAGGCAATTTGGAGTCTGCTGGTAGCAGCCGGTTACTTAAAGGTACTTGCGTATGAAAAGATTGAAGAAATAGAGGCGGAAGAACGGCAGGCTATCTATGAGGTAACATTAACTAACCGTGAAGTAAGGCATATGTTTCATGTTATGGTAAAAGATTGGTTTCGTCAGATAGAGGTAGAGTATGGTGATTTTATTACGGCTCTTTTGCAGAGTGATGCAGATGCTATGAATGAATATATGAACCGAATTACCATGGAGATCTTCAGTTATTTTGATACAGGAAAAAAATCTTATGGTGAGGATCCGGAATGCTTTTATCATGGCTTTGTCTTAGGGTTATTGGTGGATTTGAAGAATAAATTCCATCTTACCTCTAATAGGGAAAGTGGTTTTGGCAGATATGACATTATGATGGAGCCAAAGATGGCCCACCTTCCGGCCATTATTATAGAGTTTAAGGTATATAATAAAAGAAAGGAAGAAGGCTTGCAGGATACCGTGCGGGCAGCCCTTGAGCAAATAGAAGAAAAGCAATATGAAGCTGCTTTAATGGCCAGAGGAATATCCCCCGAAAGGATTCACAAGTATGGATTTGCCTTTGAAGGAAAAAAGGTATTAATCGGAGAAGGTTAAAAAATTTATTATAAATACAAGAGAATAAGCTTTTAATAAAAATTGTAACAGTTCAGCCATGACCAATCACGATACTGATTGGTCATGTGAGAAAGGGGATGATGACAGATGTCAAGAACGGTAGCCATAGGAGTACAGGATTTTACTACTATAAGAGAACGAAATTGTTTTTATATCGATAAAACTTCTTTAATTAAGGAATGGTGGGAAAGTGAAGACAGTACCACTCTGATTACCCGTCCCCGTCGTTTTGGAAAAACCTTGAATATGAGTATGCTGGAAAGCTTCTTTTCCATAGAGTATGCAGATAGAGGAGATTTATTTGAAGGACTTTCAGTTTGGACAGAGGAAAAATACCGGAGGCTTCAAGGGACATATCCTGTAATCAGTCTGTCCTTTGCCAACGTGAAAGAGAATACCTATTTAAAAACAGAGGAAAAAATAAAAGAAATTTTAAGAGGATTATACAAAAAATATCTTTTTTTATTAGAGAATGATGCGCTGACAGAGTATGAAAAAATAGTTTTCCGTCAAATTCTGAATGGAGAAATGAAAGAAACAGAAGCAACGTCAGCACTACACTGTTTATCTGAGTATTTGGAAAAATATTATGGAAAAAAAGTAATTATTTTACTGGATGAATATGATACTCCCATGCAGGAGGCCTATGTAAATGGCTTTTGGGAAGAGCTGGTTGGTTTTATGAGAAGTCTATTTAATTCCACCTTTAAAACCAATCCTTATCTGGAAAGGGCAATGATGACCGGAATTACCAGGGTAAGTAAAGAGTCAATTTTCTCGGATTTAAACCATCTGGAAGTAGCTGCCACAACATCGAATAAATATACAACTTCCTTTGGATTTACGGAAGAAGAAGTGTTTACGGCTCTGGAAGAATATGGAATGGGCAGTGAAAAGGAGAAGGTTAAATTTTGGTACGATGGCTTTGTTTTCGGCAAGCAACGTGACATTTATAATCCCTGGTCAATTATCAATTTGCTGGATAAAAAAGTTTTTAATGTTTATTGGGCCAATACCAGCAGCAACGGTCTGGTGGCAAAGCTCTTAAGAGAAGGACATCGTAGTGTTAAAGTATCCTTTGAGCAGCTGCTTCAGGGAGAGACTATCAGATGCAATATAGATGAGCAGATTGTATATAATCGGCTGGGAGATACGAAGGAGGAAATCTTTAGCCTGTTAGTAGCCAGTGGCTATTTGAAGATTTTATCCTTTGACAGGATAGAAGAACTGGAAGATGAGGAAGTCATGTATGAGCTGGCGATTACAAATTATGAGGTAAGAAGAATGTTTCGCTCTCTGATTAAGGATTGGTTTAGAGAAGCCAGGGGAGATTATAATGATTTTATTCAGTCTCTTCTTATGGGTAATTTAAAAACGATGAATACTTATATGAACAAGGTGGCACTGCAGATTTTTAGTTATTTTGATACGGGTAAAGGTTTTCGGGGGGAGGAGCCTGAACGCTTCTACCATGGATTTGTACTGGGACTTTTAGTAGAACTAAGCGGAAGGTACGTGATTACGTCTAACAGAGAAAGTGGTTTTGGAAGATATGATGTGATGCTGGAGCCCAAAGATAAAGAAGACCCGGCATTTATAATGGAATTTAAAACCTATGATGGCGAGGAGGAAGAAGGCTTGCAGGATACCGTGCAGGCGGCCCTTGATCAAATAGAAGAAAAGCAATATGAAGCTGCTTTAATGGCCAGGGGAATAGCTCCGGAGAGAATTCGCAAGTATGGATTTGCCTTTGAAGGAAAAAAGGTATTAATTGGTAATAGTTCAGCCCACAAGCAATCACTTGCTGATTGATTGTGCGAGAAAGAGTAAATCAGCCAACGCGACACCCGCCCCGCTATAAGCGACTTTAAATGTGGGTGTCGCTTGTAACAGGAAGCCGAAGGCTGAACTGTTACATTAATTGGGGGAAATTAAAAAAATCTAT
The DNA here is from genome assembly GCA_017558205.1 of Lachnospiraceae bacterium. Classification (GTDB taxonomy): domain Bacteria; phylum Bacillota; class Clostridia; order Lachnospirales; family Lachnospiraceae; genus SFDP01. Next base: position 3,400 of record JAFYWD010000177.1, read on the forward strand.
TTAGTTAAGTAAATTTTAGGAGGAAGATATGAAATACTTGCTGCGCAGTATGCTGTTTGTACCGGCATATAATGAAAAATTTATTGAAAAAGCCATGGAATGTGATACCGATGCCATTATTTTTGATATGGAGGACGGAGTTCCCAAGCAAAAGAGGGCAGAGGCCAGAATTAAATTAAAAAAATATCTGGACAGCGGAGCATTTCGCGGACGTCAGATTTTTATTCGTGTAAATCCCTTGCAGACAGATGATCTTCCCGAGGATTTAAAATTAATAAAGGATGACCAGATTATGGGAATTGTCACTCCTAAAATCAGTGATGCAGGTAATATCAAGGCCTTTGAGGCATTAATGGATTTTGTGGAATACAGAGAAAATCTGGCTCCGGGAAGTCTGAAGCTTTTACCTCTGATAGAA
>JAFYWD010000178.1 GCA_017558205.1 Lachnospiraceae bacterium
AGAGTCACAGGGATTCGCTTTTCCCAGACCGGAGGAAGCCAGGCCACAGTACATAGATAAATTACCGCCGATTTCCTCCACTGTCTGCTGTCCTGAGCTTACATATTTTACCTGATTGTTACCATCGATGTAACAAATTACCGGTAATGGAAGATAAGTTACTCCGTTATAGGCTGCCTCATAAGCAACTCTTGCATTATTAGCACCCTCTGTGGTGTCATAACAAAATACCACGCTATTATTGGAACCATTCAGTGAACTCTTATAGGCCGACACACTCTGCTTTGTTTCTCCGGTAGCCTCAATGGCATAAATATCTACTCCTTCATAGGATTTTTGAAGAATGGTTTTCAGAGTTTCCTCTGATGCCAGTTCTCCTTCTTCAAAAAATACCAGCATCTTAGGCTTTTCATTTTTAACCTGTGAACTTATCTGTGAGTCCTCTATACTGGTAAATGTAAATTCCGGATTCTCTACCACAGATGCCAAGGTCTGATCAATACCTCCTGATAAGGCAGGAATATCTCTTCCTTCCTCAAACATTACCTCACATCCGGTACAGTATATATCTCCGGAAAAGCCTTTTCTTGTTTGTGTGGCAGACTCATAGTATCTTCTTTCAATAGTTCCTACATGCTTGTTAGGATCCGCATATCCATAAGTATGTCCGCAGTCCTCGCAAATAGCTGCTCTGGAGCAGTTGGCCTCACCACCCTGATGGGGTGCAAACTGATAACCTTCTTCCAAATCGCAGGAACCTTCTCCTACACAATCATACCAGTGACCGCTGTCATTATAGCTCCATTTCTGTGCCTGGCTATGAGTATGTCCGGTATCACTTCCGGGATTACTTGTAAATGCCTTAATAATAAAGTTTCCACTATTAATATCTGCACAATCCTGCCACTGACCATTATCAATCCTAAAAACACTTTCTCCGGCTTTTACACTGCCATGGCCTTCATTGATTGTTTCTCTTTGGGCTGCCGGCTCTCCTCTGGGATTATCTGTGGTAAAGGTAATAGAAACTGCTATCTTATCACCTTTATTTAAGGTAATAGGATTTACCAAATCAACAGTATATCTTCCCGAATGCCTTCTTGTACCTTCTAAAGGTGAATCCAGTAAGGCCTCTCCTGTGGTAGGATCCAGACTATTTTTCGGATTTTTATAAATCTGGATAGAATATTTTTGTCGTGACCACTGCGTACCAAACTGAACGGCCTTCAATTTTTCTCCATCCTTCTGAATGGTAAAAATATTGGCAGCCTCTATTTTTCCACCGGGGTCTGCATCAAGATAAGATACAGAGCTTCCTGCACGGTCATACTGATAGTTGTTATCATATTTGTTTGCAGGAACCGCCCTATAAGCACGTCCGGCAGACATAGAGGTATCATAATAAGATAACCAGAAATGTCCCTCATACTGTGCATTAGGTCCCCAGGAGTTTCTTACCAGCCATGCTCCGTCACCTTTTGGAGTTTCATTAAAGTTTGCTCTGGAATAATTATCATCCCAGCCCACAATAACTACTGCATGGTTAGGACCTTTCCCTTCTGAGTGATACTGTCCTGCAGTTTCTGTATTATAATCTTTCGCGTTGTAATTATAATGAATACCTAAAGAGCCATACTCCATAATCGCTCTTTTCATTTCAGTTCGATCCTTAGATACTTCTACGGTTTCTACCACAATGGCTGCTTTATTACCATAAGCATCTTCCTGATTCCCTAAGGTCGCTGTCAAGGTTCCGTTAAATTCCAGATCCTGCAGCTGGTAAAAATCCTGGAATTCATTTTCTTTTACCGGTCCCATCCAGTTTAAAAAAACACCTGTTGACTGACCAATGGTACCCCCACTGTTGTATAAATCATCTATACTTCCGGGGGATGCATAATTATAATCTCCCTCCGTTCCGCCTAAAGGATCTGACACCGGATAATAGACATAATAAATCAGATGTCCTTCTGACAAATCAAAGGTATTATCTGTTAAATAACCGTTTTTAGCTAGGGAAATCTCCACACAGCCGGTGGAAGCATGAGCCCAGCAGTTTCCAAAATCTAGCTGGTTTCTTACTATGGGATATCCGGTAAGAGTTCTGGAGCTGAAAGTTTCCGGCAGATTTTCCTGTGCCTCCAGACTAAGAAGACCAATAGAAGGTTCCACACTTTCCTCCCACTCTTCTTCCTCTGAAACTTCTTCTAAGGTTATCTCTTTTAACGTATTTTCAAAGGGTTTCAGCTTCTCCAGCTCTGCCTTCTTTTCTTCTTCCGTCATGGGACGTCCCAAAAGATATCGTTTTTCTCCTTCTCCCGGTATGCTGTCAGTGCTCTCTGACACTTCCCCTTCCTGCTGTATTTCCGATTGAAGGGTCATTTCACTGCTGTCTACCGCTTCTGCCTTTACTGCCGGAAATGAAATTCCTGCACTGCCAATCAACAAGGCTGTGGATAACAGTCCCGCCAGAACACGATTGGCCAGCAATTTCCATTTGTGCATTTTTAGTTCCTCCTTTGTAGTTTTTAATCCCTAGTGTAATACTCTAATATATGTACATTATATCATTTTATAGGTAGTTCTTCCAGTTCATTTTACTGTATGCATTGCCGAAAAATACACTTCATAAAAAAGAAAGCCCATACTCTGTATGGACTTCCCTTAAATTAATCAATCATTCCAAATTCTTTATAGAATCTCTTTCTGGCCTCTTCATCTTTCGCAGCAAGTTCTGCATCGGATGTTCTTCCTTCTCCAAAAAGCTTAGTGATTAAATTACCCAAAAGATTTTCTCC
>JAFYWD010000179.1 GCA_017558205.1 Lachnospiraceae bacterium
AAGGGAGATGAGGAAAATGCCAGATTAGACTATATTATCAGAGATCATTCCAGGGAAAAGTTTGAAGAAAAAAAGGTTTTGATATCTAAATGTGTTGATTTTCTTAATGCAAAATACGGCCAGGATACCGTATTATTGGAAATGAAAGATTCCTACTATAATATGAAGGAAAAAATAGAACCGGAATTTTATTTTCTTATCGAGGAAGCACAAAAAGCTATGGAAGAATTGGGAATTCAGCCAAGGATACAGCCAATTCGTGGAGGAACTGACGGAGCACGTTTATCTTATATGGGACTGCCCTGTCCTAACCTTTGTACCGGAGGTCATAATTTCCATGGAAGGTATGAATATATTTGTTTAGAATCTATGGAAGTCATTGTGGGCTTACTTTTGAAGCTGGCGTCAGCTTCTTTTGAGAATAAGTAAATAAAAATCAGGGGATAATAGTAATATCACTCTTTTAAGAGTAAGAAAAAAGGAGTTAAAAAACATGATGAAAAAATTATTAGTATTTGTTTTGGTTCTGTCAACAGCAGTTTCCATGCTTGGATGCGGATGCGGACCTACTAAGGAAAATGATACACAGGTGGAAAATACTCCGCCGGAAACTACGTTTGAAGCGATAGAGGAGCAGGTTCCTGCGCAGCCGGGAGAGGAAGTTGTTTCTGAGGAGGCAAATACAGGAAATCAGGCTCAGGGTACAAGTATTGGTACAATTCTTCTACAGGAGTTTGTAAATAAAAAACAGGAAAATCCTGAAATTTCAGCACAGGAGATGGCCGATTATCTTCTGTCACTGGAAATGATCCAGTTTGACGGTGCTACTATGGCTGTTGAAGAGGGACTTCTTACCGGATTCAATAATGCAGAAATTACCGGATTTAGTGAAGGGGTTATGTTTGCACCTATGATTGGCTCTATTCCCTTTGTAGGTTATGTATTTACCCTGGAGGAGGGAAGTGATACTGATGCTTTTATTCAGCAATTAAAGGATAATGCAGATCCCAGATGGAATATTTGTACCGAGGCGGAAGAAACTGTGGTAGAGTCAGCTGATAATGCAGTGTTTTTTGTAATGTGTCCTTCTCAGTTTGAATAATCATAAGAAAAAGAAGTCTTCCAAAGAAGGCTTCTTTTTAAAATTACTCATTGATTAAAAGGAGATAAAAATGTTATTTTCCAGTATTCCTTTTTTATATTGTTTTCTTCCTATATTTTTTCTTTTTTATTATCTCAGCCCTTTTTCCTTGAAAAATGGAGTTATCGTAATTTTTAGCCTGTTATTTTACGGATGGCAGGAAGGAAGATATGTATTTTTGATGTTGGGAGTAATTTTGCTGGGCTATGTATATGGTATTTTTCTGGAAAAAGTTGAAAGTCCCGGCAGAAAAAAGACCATATTAATTCTTGCAATAGTAAGCTATTTGGCTATTTTAGGTTATTTTAAATATACTAATTTTTTTATGGAAAATTTTGCCGGTCTTTTTTCCTTTAAAAATCCGGTAGCTTCCATTCTTTTACCCATAGGAATCAGCTTTTATATTTTTCAAATTATGAGCTACAACATAGATGTTTACCGTAATACCTGTAAAGCCCAGAAAAATCCATTGATTGTAGCAGCTTATATATCTTTATTTCCACAATTAATTGCAGGGCCTATTGTCAGGTATAAGGATATTGAAGAACAGTTGATACAACGAAGTCACACTTTTGTGAAAACCTATGAGGGAATGAGAAGATTTTTTATAGGACTGGGAAAAAAAATATTATTGGCAAACCAGCTGGGAGAATGCTGTGATATTTTCCGACAGAGGGGAGAAGATAGTAGTTTATTTTTCTGGTTATATGCCATAGCTTTTTTATTCCATATTTATTTTGATTTTTCCGGGTATAGTGATATGGCGATAGGATTGGCTAAAATGATGGGATTTCAACTAATGGAGAATTTTAATTATCCCTATATTTCCCGAAGTATAACAGAATTTTGGAGGAGGTGGCATATTTCCTTAGGAACATGGTTTCGTGATTATGTCTATATTCCCCTGGGAGGCAACCGTGTGACCTTTAGCAGATGGCTCTTTAATAT
>JAFYWD010000180.1 GCA_017558205.1 Lachnospiraceae bacterium
AACAGAATTATTGAAATTGGTGCCGTGAAGGTAAGAAATAAGGAAATCGTAGACCGTTTTTCTGTTTTTGTAATCCTAAGGTACCCATTCCTTATGAGATTACACGCCTGACGGGGATACAGGATTCCATGGTAGTGGAAGCAGAGACCATAGAAGAGGTATTACCCAAGTTTTTAGAGTTTGCCGGGGATTGTGTTCTGGTAGCACATAATGCAAATTTTGATATGAGTTTTATCCAGGAAAATTGTCGGAGACAAAAATATCCCACCGAATATACTTATGTGGATACCCTGGCATTAGCCAGAGTATTACTTCCGGCCCAGGGAAAGCATACCCTGGATGCTGTATGCAAAACCTTGAAAATTTCTTTGGAAAATCATCACAGGGCAGTAGATGATGCAGAGGCAACGGCACAGATGTTCCTTCGTTTTATTACCATGCTGGAGGAACAGCAGGTCAGTACCTTGGAGCAGGTAAATGAAATGGGAGAGGAAAGCTTTTCTGCAGTATCCAAGCTGCCTTATTACCATGCCATTCTTTTGGCAAAAAATAATACCGGAAGGGTAAATATGTATACCCTGGTATCAGAATCTCACCTTACCTATTATAATAAAAGGCCCAAGATTCCAAAAAGTAAGTTGATGAAGTATCGGGAGGGCTTGATTTTAGGAAGTGCCTGTGAAGCAGGGGAGCTTTACCGGGCTTTGTTAGATGAAAAGTCTGATACTGCCATTGCAGAAATTGTGAATTTTTATGACTATCTGGAAATCCAGCCACTGGGCAATAATGAATATATGATTGAATCTGAGAGAGTTCGGAATGTAAACTCCAAGGAGGATATCATTAACCTAAATAAAAAAATAGTTTCCCTGGGAGAAGAATTTAATAAGCCGGTAGTAGCTACCTGTGATGTTCATTTTTTGGATCCTGAGGATGAGGTGTATAGAAGGATTATTATGGCCGGAAAAGGATTTAAGGATGCAGATGAACAGGCTCCTTTATATTTTAGGACTACAGAGGAGATGCTGGAGGAATTTTCTTATCTGGGAAGTGAAAAGGCGGAGGAGGTTGTAATTACCAATACCAATAAGATTGCAGATTCCATAGAAACCATATCACCGGTAAGACCGGATAAATGTCCTCCCATTATTGAAAACTCAGATCAGGTATTAACTGATATTTGTTACAACAAGGCCCATCAAATGTATGGAAATCCACTGCCTGAAATTGTGGAAAACCGTTTAAAGAGAGAATTAAATTCCATTATTACCAACGGTTTTGCGGTAATGTATATCATCGCACAAAAGCTGGTATGGAAATCGGTGGAGGACGGATATCTGGTAGGTTCAAGAGGATCCGTAGGCTCCTCCTTTGTGGCTACCATGTCAGGGATTACAGAGGTAAATCCTCTCAGTCCCCATTATTATTGTACCAACTGTTTTTATAATGATTTTGAATCGGAGGAGGTACGGGAATACGCAGGAAGAGCCGGAATTGACATGCCGCCGAAAAAATGTCCTGTTTGCGGAGCAGAATTAAATAAGGACGGTTTTGATATTCCCTTTGAAACCTTCCTTGGATTTAAAGGGGATAAGGAGCCGGATATTGACTTAAACTTTTCCGGAGAGTACCAA
>JAFYWD010000181.1 GCA_017558205.1 Lachnospiraceae bacterium
ACCGTAAGCTTTAAGATTACAGGTACATCCATAGGAAATATTACTCCTACAAAGCTTCCTTCTTATGTTTACGATGGAACAGAAATCAAGCCTTTGGAAAGAGGTGTTGAATTCAGAAATAAAACAACAAATGCTTTATTAGAAGAAGGAAAGCACTTTACCGTTTCTTATCAGAAGAATAAGGCTAGGGGTTCAGCTTCCTTGACATTAACAGGAAATCCTGGATACGGATATACAGGAAGCAAAAAAATCTCCTTTAAGATTGATTCTGCTGTAATGGATAAGGATTATCAGGTAGCCTTTGTAGGCTATGCAGACGATGCAATTCCTTACACAGTTACAGCTGTTACACCTCAGTTAGAGATTAAGGATAGGGATGGAAATCTTCTGGTACAGGGAATAGATTATACAGTCACCTATAAGAATAATAAAGCAGTTACCACAGATCCTTCCAAGAAGGCAGTGGCACAAATCAAAGGAAAGGGGAATTATACCGGCACTTTGGAAAAGGAATTTACCATTGTGAAAAAGGTGTTAACAGAAGATAGTAAGGTTGTTACCATTAAAGTATTGGATAAGGTGGTAAAAGGTGGAAAGAACGGTTGGAAACAGACCTTTAAGGTGCTGGATGAAAACGGAAAAGTAATTAATAAGTCTGAATATGATTTTAAATATACTTTAGACGGAAGCAGTACAGAGTTAAAGGATACAGATTCTGTAAGTGCAGGAGAAAAGGTACGTGTTACCGTAACCTTTAAACCAGACAGAACCAATTATGAAGGTACAATTTCAGGAGATTATCGCATTATTGAAAAAGGCTATGATATCAGTAAGGCAACTATCACAATTCTTCCTCAGAACTATACAGGAGGAGAAATTGAACTGGTAAGTGATAGTCAGTTTAAGGAAACTCCTTATGTAAAAAATGGAAGCGAGAAGCTGTATTTATACCTTGAAACAAAAGATGGACAGGAACAAAATATTGAGGTTGTAGAAGGAAGCTACGTTAAAAACGTAAATAAAGGAACTGCCAAAGTAACTCTTCGAGGAACAGGAGAGTTTGGTGGTGAAAAAACAGTAAGCTTTAAGATTGTACAACGAAATGTTTTGTCAAACTGGTGGAAAGCTTTTATCGGTGAAGCAGATATTCCTGAAAAACCTGAAAAGCCGGAAACAGATGTAACAATTAAGGTAGCTGCTATTGAGACAGCCTATGGTTCTGATATATGGGCACAGGTAGCTGATGCTTTTACAGAAGAAACCGGGATTATGGTTGATTTGACGGTGGATAGAAATCTGGAGGATGTGATTGGACCGTCCATGCAGGCCGGCAACTATCCGGATGTAGTACATTTGGCTACAGGACGCCCTGCCGGATTAACAGAGCAGATGATTAATGGTAATAAGCTGGCAGATATTACAGATGTATTATCGATGAAGGTTCCCGGTGAAACAGCATTAGTATCTGAAAAGCTTGCCGGAGGCTTTGCGGAAACATCCCTAACTAATCCTTACGGAAATGGAAAAACATACTTAGCTCCTATGTTCTATTCACCCTGCGGATTATTTTATAATGCAGGCTTATTACAGGAAAAGGGCTGGGAACTTCCGGCTACCTGGGATGAAATGTGGGAATTAGGTGAAAAAGCAAAGAGAGATGGTATTGCTTTATTTACCTATCCGACAACCGGTTACTTAGATGCTTTCTTCTATTCCTTAATGTATTCAATTGGTGGAGCTGACTTCTTTGATGCAGCTACAACCTACCAAGAGGGTGTTTGGGAAACAGAGGAAGCTGATAAATATTTTGAAATTATTGGAAAACTGGCAACTTATACACATCAGCAGACTCCTACTTTTGCAAATAATGAGGATTTTACAAGAAATCAGCAGATGGTACTGAACAATCAGGCAATCTTCATGCCAAATGGTACCTGGATTGTAGGGGAAATGGCAAATGCTTCCAGAGCACAGGGCTTTAAGTGGGGAATGACAGCACTTCCTGCGGTAGAACCCGGTGGCTCAGGCTATAGCTACTCCTGGTTTGAGCAGGCATGGATTCCTTCCGGTGCAGAGAATGTGGATGCAGCTAAAAAGTTTGTTGCCTTCCTGTATAGTGATATTGCCTGTGAAATTTTTGCTTCAGCCGGAGCAATCCAGCCGGTACGTGGTTTATCCAATAAATTAACCGGTGATAATAAAATGTTTTATTCCATTTATGATAATGGTGCCAAGGCAGCCATGGGTTATTTTAAAGCATTTAGTTCCATTCCGGGAATCGAAATCAGCTCTGTGTTCATGGAACCGATGAACGATTTAGTAAAGGGTGATTTAACAATACAGAACTGGAGAAATAATATCCGGACAGCAAGCGACAGCATTCGCCAAAGCTTACAATAATTAGATTTTATTAAGAAAATTAATTAGCCGGTAACCCGGTTTAATGAATGGGAATTGTAAAATGAAAAAAAAGCCATTATACTTAGAAAGAATAAGTATAGTGGCTTTTTTAATTTGTGCGGAAGGTACAAGCCAAGCTGAAATGTTTACATGTTAATTTAGCGCCGCCCGCGAACCCTAGCTGTCTCGCAAAGCGTGACGCCCGTGGTTATTCAGCACAGATATGAACAATTATTTTTTTATGATTGAAAGTAAGGATAAAGCAAATGGAAACAAAAATAGTAAATCTGGAAAAAAAGAATAAAAATATATCACTACTGAAAGAAGCAGGAGAAATTATAAAAAGAGGCGGCCTGGTGGCATTTCCCACAGAGACAGTATATGGACTGGGAGGAGACGGATTAAACCCGGAATCTTCTAAAAAGATTTATGCTGCCAAAGGAAGACCCTCAGATAATCCCCTGATTATCCATATCAGTAAAACAGAAGATTTGGAAAAAATAGTAACAGAGGTACCCAATAATGCCAAACTGCTTGCTGATAAATTCTGGCCGGGTCCCTTAACCATGGTACTGAATAAAAATGAGTCAGTTCCTTACGAAACTACGGGCGGCCTGGAAACTGTGGCAGTAAGGATGCCCTCCCATGAAATGGCCAGGGAATTTATTGAATATGCAGGAGGCTTTGTAGCAGCCCCCAGTGCCAATCGTTCAGGAAGACCAAGTCCCACCAGAGGGAAATATGTGGTGGAGGATATGGAAGGAAGAATCGATATGATTCTCATAGATGACAGTATAGAAATCGGTCTGGAGTCCACTATTGTTGACCTGACGGGAGAGATACCCTGTATTTTGCGACCGGGAATTATTACCAAGGAAATGCTGGAAGAAGTGGTAGGAAGAGTAGAGACAGACCGGGCAATTTTAAATCCGGAATCCAAGGAACCGCCTAAGGCTCCCGGAATGAAATATCGCCATTATGCTCCCAAGGGAGAATTGCAGATTATTGAGGGAGAAGAGGAAAAGGTAATTGCAGCCATTAACCGATTGGTGATGGAAGAAGAGAAAAAAGGAAAAAAGGTAGGAATCATTGCAACAAGCCAAAGTCTTGCCTGCTACCGGCAAGGAGTTATAAAAAATGCAGGGGACAGACAAAAGGAAATGGAAATTACCCGGGCACTATATCGGATTTTAAGAGAATTTGATGAGGAAGAGGTGGAAGTAATTTATTCAGAGGCTTTTACCAAGGGGGAATTTTCCCAGGCAATTATGAATCGTCTGCTGAAGGCAGCCGGTTATCATATTATTAAGGTTTAAAATAACTATGTTAAAGAGTGCAAAGAAGGAAAATAATTGTTAAACTATTAGAAATACAATCAATAAAAAGTCTATGTTTTAGTAAGATGGCAGGGAGGGAGCTATGAAAAGAAAAGTAGCCATAGGAATCCAGGATTTTTCTACCTTAAGAGAAAAAAATCTTTTCTATATTGATAAAACAAATTTTATAGAGGAGTGGTGGGAAGCAGGAGATCTTACCACCCTGATTTCCCGTCCCAGACGTTTTGGAAAGACGCTTAATATGAGTATGGTGGAGCAGTTTTTTTCTGTGGATTATCATGGTAGAGAGGATTTATTTGAAGGTCTGGCTGTCTGGGAGGAAGAAAAGTATCGAAAGCTGCAGGGAACTTATCCGGTAATCAGCTTATCCTTTGCCAATATCAAATGTAATTCATATACTCAAACCAGAAAGATTATGGTAGATCTTTTGGTGGATTTGTATCAAAAGCATTCATATTTATTGGAGACTCAACTGCTGACAGAAGCTGAAAAGGAAGCTTTTCGTCAGATTCAGCCTAAGATGGAGGATGCAGAAGCTGTAACTGCCATTCACAGATTATGTAATTTTTTAAGCCGTTACTATCAAAAAAAGGTAATTGTCTTACTGGATGAATACGATACGCCCATGCAGGAAGCCTATGTGAATGGCTATTGGGAGGAGCTTGTTTCTTTAATGAGAGGACTGTTTAATTCCACCTTTAAGACCAATCCTTTTCTGGAGCGAGGACTGATGACAGGAATTACCAGGGTAAGTAAGGAATCTATTTTTTCAGATTTAAATCATTTAAAGGTAGTAACTACTACCTCGAATGACTATGCCATCAGCTTTGGTTTTACGGAGGAAGAGGTATTTCAAGCCTTAAAAGAATATGGTCTAGAAAAAGAGAAAGAGAAAGTAAAAGAATGGTACGATGGCTTTATTTTTGGAAAAGTATCTGATATTTATAATCCCTGGTCCATTTTGAATTTTCTTGATACCGGAGAATATGCTCCCTACTGGGCTAATACCAGCAGCAATAGTCTGGTAAGTAAGCTGATTCGGGAAGGAAATGGTGAGATTAAAAATTCCTTTGAAGCCTTAATGCAGGGAAAGAAAATCACCAGTCCGATTGACGAGCAGATTGTTTTCGGTAATTTAGATGGAAGTGAGGAGGCGGTTTGGAGCTTGCTGACTGCTTCGGGCTATTTAAAGGTTCTTGGGAAAGAGGAAGGAGATCAGGCTTGGAAAAGGGGAAAAGTCACTTATGAGCTGTCTCTGACTAATTATGAAGTACAAATAATGTTTTATGGTATGGTAAGTGACTGGTTTAATAATACAAGGCCTTCCTATAACGGATTTATTAAGGCTTTACGATTAGGAAGCCTTAAGGAAATGAATGCCTATATGCAGAGAATCAGTCTTCAGATCTTCAGCTATTTCGATGCAGGAAAAAGCCCCTGGGGGGCAGAGCCGGAAAAGTTCTATCATGGATTTGTATTAGGACTTTTGGTAGAGCTGGAGGAAGAATATCGGCTGACTTCCAATAGGGAAAGTGGCTTTGGACGATATGATGTTATGCTCAAACCCAAAAATCAGGAAGACCCTGCCTTTATTCTGGAATTTAAGGTACAGGACAGTACAGAGGAAAAGACTCTGGAGGATACGGTACAGGCAGCACTTTTACAAATAGAAAAGAAGCAATATGAAGCAGAATTGTTGGCAGAAGGAATTGCCATGGAACGAATACGCAAATATGGTTTTGCTTTTTCGGGAAAGAATGTATTGATCGACAGCAGCTTCTCCCATGACCAATCACATCGTTAATTAGAAGATGAACTCAAACATCTATGGTAGAATAAATCAATCTGTGATATAATCATAAATTGAGAAAATGGAAAGATTTGGAGTAACAGGAAGCCGAAGGCTGAACTGTTACAATTTGGAAGCATAGGAAGTAATTTTCTGAATCTAAGGAGGAAAACTATGATAGCATTAGGATGTGACCACGGCGGGTTCGCCCTGAAGGAAGCAATAATTGAATATTTTAAGGAACAGGGAATTGAATA
>JAFYWD010000182.1 GCA_017558205.1 Lachnospiraceae bacterium
AAAGGTTGCGTTGGCCCCCAGTAAAATTCCGCCATAATCCAGGCTGATAGTTCCGCCCTTAAAGGTAACATCCTTTTCTACTATCAGGGGTTTATCCAGCTCCGGTCTGTCTGTCGAAATCTCTCCTTCAATGGTGTAGGTCCCACCATTGGCCAGAGCTGCTGCCAGACCGGCATAATCTGTAATAACCTCTGCTCCTTCTTCGCTTAGCAACATCTGATTTTCTGAAACCGAATCAGATGCCCCCCCTTTTTCAGCATAGCTGGTCACCCCTAAATTAGTAAATAGCAGGGTAACAGCTAATAATCCTGCTAATATTCTTTTTTTCATATCCTTTACCTCTTTTCCCACCATTTCATGGACTGACTTTCAATTTTAAAGGTAAACTCCTTCCTTCCTCCGAAGCTTCCTTTTCCTTCAATTACAGCCTTGGCAGTTCCTTTTGAAATATTATTACTGTATGAAATAATTTCATAATCTTCGGGAAGCAATACTAACTTTCCAATTTTCACTTTAAAATCTTCCTTATTCAGGATAACCTGCTCTCCTGTATAATACCATTTCTTTCCTTTTTCCAGGGTAACCTTGGCCTTGGCAATATCCTTTCCTTTTCCCAGAATCTGATACTCCGTGGTAGCCATACCTTCATAATTACCCTTACCAAAAATCTCGGCAACTACTGTTTTTCCTTCTGCTATCTGTGATTTTTTATCCAGTGAATTTCCTTCTTTATCCTTGTATAAGACAAAATAATCCTTGCCTTCTGTAAGGGTCTTACCGCTTATATCATAAACCTTAATCTTACTCACATATTTTCCTGGACCGCCAGCTTCTACCCCGGGTGCATACACAGCTAACTCTTCCATACGCTGTCTTTCGATGGTAAAGCGTATTTCTACCTTATTGGTAAAGTTACCTATTCCTGAAATCACTGCTGTAGCAGGGCTTTCTCCTACAAATGGACTGATTGCTTTGTTATTCTTATAAGTTATCTTGTAATCTTTATTTTCTGTCAGTGGTTTTCCATCAAAAATTACTGATAGGGAAGGCTTGGCTCCGTTTTTATTGTAGTATATCGGATCCTCTGCAAGAATGATATCTACCTTATTATCCGGATCTGCTTTCAAATCATAGGCACCAATCTTTACTGTTTTCTTCAGTGTTCCGCTGTATCCGTTTTTCCCTGTAAAAATTATCTGTGCCGTTCCTCTATTCTTGTTATTCTGATAGCTTACCTCATAGTGTTCTTCCTGTAAGGTAATGATGCCTGCCTCTTTACTGCTAAAAGTCAATTTCGGTGTCCATACAAATCCGTCATCTCCCAAGACCAAGTCCTTTCCGGTATATACTACAGACGCCGGTAAGCCCTCTACCTTAACCTTACTCATGGATCTTCCCGTAATTTTAAAGGAGGTACGGAGGGTTCCCTTAAAGCTCCCCATACCTTCTACCTTAATTATATGGGTACCAACCTGAATACAAGGCTCATAAGTTAAGGTATAATCTTCCCCTATAGTTAAAGGAAGATTATTATAGGTAAGCTGTAACAGCTCTTCTACTGCAATCTCTTCTCCCGTATATTCCACATTGGGGATTTTCTTTACCTTAGCCCTGCTGATCAGAATTTCTTCCTTAGTGGCAATCTGCAGCTTAATGGTACGCTTTCCACTGTAATTATTAATACCTTCCACCTCAATCAGGTATTCTCCCGGTTCATTAAAGGCATCACTATCCTCATTATTTACATAGGTAAGAATAAAATCCTTGTTCTTAGAAAGATTCTTTCCATTCCAGCTAATCTTTGGTACCGGCAGCTGCTTCTTTCCGGCTTTATAAGACAATACCAGATCATCTATCATAACATCGGAATCTTCCAGACTTTTAGTTAAAATTTCAAAATTTTTGGTAACAGTTCCTTTATAATTACCCTTTCCTTTGATGGTTATGGTAGGCGCCTTCCCAATTTTTTCCGGTGATAAATCATTGGCATTGATATTATTTTTATAGGAAACAGTATAATCTACTCCCTCCTTTAACAAGGTATTTCCGTCAGATACCTTAATCTCTGAAGGCTGAACCTTCTTTCCTGTATAGGCAAGTGGTGCAATATCCTCTATCCAGAGTCCTCTTTCATCACTCCATTTAGCATACAAGGTAAGATTACCGGTCGAACCTTTGGTAATAGTACTGATCTGTGTCTTATAGGAGCTTTCCTGATACCAGCCCACAAACCGGTAGCCCTCCGGTGGCATGGCTGGCTGCAGGGTAATCGTATCACTTTCTATGGTATATTGGCTGGGATTTGCAGAATCATTGCTTCCCTCTCCCGTCTGATAATCAATCTGATAAATAATAGGACTATATTGTGCATATAACTCAGTATCTGCCTGAATATTATCATAGCTCTTATCCCATCCTATAAAAGAATAACCTAATTTATCCGGTGCTGCAGGGGGAACTGCCGCTGCTCCTTTTTCCACCTGACCTTCTGACAATAACTGATTACCATTCCAGAACTTCACGGTATAGGTAATGGACGTTACCGTTACAGTAATCTGTGCTGTTACCGTACGTCCCTTATGGTCCGCTACCCTTGCCGTAAGAGTAGCCTGTCCTTTTCCTGCTCCTCGTACCATAGTTCCGTTTTCTACTACTGCCACATTTGTATTATTACTGGTAATGGTTACGTCTGCTGTTGTTTTTGTAGTTGGTAGCTTTGAAAATGATAAAGTAAGGCTTTCTCCCTGCTTTAGGGTAAGTGATGTCTGTGAAAATACCAGCTGATTTTCACAGGCAATATAGGAAACACTGACAACCTGACTCCTTTCCTGTCCTTCCACAACAGCATAAGCATTAATTGTTACATCCTCATTGATTACAATAGGACTTTGATATAATTGTCCCTGCAAAACAGGATCTGTATTATTCAGACTATAATAAATTTTAGCATTTTCCTCTGCTGTAATTGTTACCGACTGCCCTTTATCAATGGTACCTGCAGGTATACTAAACCGGGGCTGTTTTGTGGCACCTGATACGGTAATATGACAGCCGTCACTTACTCCGTCAACAGTTACGATAATATTACAGCTTCCTTCACCAACAGCTGTTACTACTCCGTTAGTCACGGTTGCCACTGCAAGGTTATCACTTTCCCAGGTTACCTGATTGGGGGTAACATAAGAAGGATAGAGAGTATAATTTAAAGTTAACTGTCCGTTAGTTGCCAGTTCTGCTTCTTTTTGTGACAGAACAACTTTCTCTGCCGGCAGTACGATATCTTCCTCAAATTCAGCAATATGAGTTGTAAAATCCTGGATTCTGTTGGGATTTTGTCCAACCACATATTTTACAACACCCTTTTGCAGTGCCATTCCGTAAATCTCTCCCGTTGTACTATGGGGATTGGAATACTCTAATTTTACATCTGAGGGATTTTCAGGATCTATACTGTAGATACCGTTACTTTCGTTATAATAGAGTCTGTCATTAGCTTCAAACAGGCTGGCGTATCCCATAGTCCAGTAACCCCCCGTTGTCCAGGATTTCCAATATCCCAATCTTCCCAGAACCTCACTTTCCAGGGTACTTCGGGAAATCTTTTTCAACTGAAAATTAGCAGAATCTACATAGTAGTAATCCTTTTCGCCATAAATCATCTGGGAATTTATAGTAAGCCAATAGTAATTATCATAAGTAGTATCTGTTGCCTTGATATCTGCCATGGATGCATTTTTCATTACCTGCCATCCATAATGCTCTTTATCCTGCTGAAAGGAAGCATCACTGGAAAACATATAAAAATGCCTTACCCTTCCCAGCAAATCTCTGGTAGGATCGTCCCAGGTAGCATCCACATGGTAATAATGGTCTCCCAGCTTAATCAGATTCCATGCATGGTTCATGCTGTCACTGGTTACCATCAAACATTCTATTCCCTGTAATTCACATAAATATTTATAGGCTAATGCATAACCATTACAAACGGCCACTCCGTTTACCAGTACCCCGTAAGCACTATAGCTTACTTTGGGCACATTATTTGCCAACAGACTATCATAATCATAGGCAGTATTTAAAATAATATAATCATGAAGAGCAATGGCCTTTTCCAAATCTGTCATTCCCGGCTCTATTACTAAAAGGGCATCTTCTACTGCTTGTTCAAAAAGAGCGCTGTCCCTATCTGCATAATAACCAATGGTTACTCTGGTAACACAATTATCTGATAATGCATAAGAATATCTGGCAGTCTCCGCATGAACCTTATATAAATCACCATGATCATTTAATACCCAGTTAAAGAAGTAATTAAAATCTTCTTTATCTATCTTAAATCTGCTTAAATCAATGGTAGTTGCTTCCTTTTTCAACTCCTGATAAAAATACTCTTTTGCTTCTGCATAAGGAACCTCCTCAGAATCATCTGAAAGAACGGAATAAGAAGGAATCTCTCCTCCTCTTTCTACTATTACATTCAGCTCCCCTTCCTGAAGCAGCTTGGCATTTACCGGTATCGCTTCTTCTGCCTTCTTCTCCATATTGGAAGATACTGTTTCAAAAGCTTCCTCTGTTTCTTCTTCTACAGATTGTATGAAATTATTTTCACTTATTGTTTCATCCAGCTGTTCATAAGCTATATTTTCCTCGGATGCCTGTACATTTGCTACATTAGTAAATAAAAGGGTTGCAGCCATAACGGCTGCAACTCCTCTTTTTATAAATTGGTATAAATTCATTTTTTCCCTTTCTCAAAACCGGCTTACTCTCCTACAACAAATAAGCCTTTCCAGTTTTCCACAACCTCTACACTTCTTTGTACAATCTTAAAGGTTACTGTTTTTTGGCCGGCAAAGCTGGTTCCTTCTTTTCCTACAAGAGTCACCTTAGCTGTTCCCTTTTTAACATTATTGACATAGCTTCCTTCTTTAATTACAAAGTCCACCCCTAATTCCAACGTTTTAGGTGTACCATTAATCTTTATGGTTGCTTTTTTAAACTGGTCTTTGCTTACAATGAAAACTTCATCACCGGTATAAGCCTGATTGTTCAGCTTAAAGGTTGCCTTTGAAAGATCATAGCCCGGCTTGATAATTCTATAGGTTCCTGTTACGGTTCCCGCATAGTTAGGTGCCAGAAGATCTGCTTCTACACGAATAACGGAACCGCCTTCCACCATAGTTGTCGGATTCTTAATCAGATCTGTTCCTGCCTTACTTCCTGAGGCCACAATATAGCGAAGATTTTTTACATCATAGTCTCCGTTACCAAGAGCTTTGCCATCTGCATCATATAATTTTACACTTTGCTTCCATCCATTCTTAGCAGCCTTCAGATTTTCCGGCTTATCCTTCGCTACCAAAATAACATCAGGATAGCTGGCTACTTCCTTTTTCTCAATAGTAAATTTAACCTCTATAGTACCTGTAAAGTTCCCTTTTCCTTTTACTACCACTGTAGGTGCTTTATCAGGCTCTACCTTGGTATGATCTACTACCTTCTTGTTATTTCTGTAAAGTAAAGTATAATCTTCTCCCGGAACAAGTACACGTCCGTTTTTCGTAGTTACAACTACCTGAGGAGTAGCCCCGCCTTTTCTGAAAGGAAGAATGTAAGGCTTTTCTGCTGTTCCCTCTCCCTTCAGCTGTGGATCTGTTAAGGTTACGGTAAAGGGTTTTTCCTGGGTATCCATCAGAGTATCAGCACCTATTTTGAAGGTTACCTTCTTAGTTCCGGTATATCCTTCTTCTTCTCTTCCACGAAGAATAATGGTAGCTGTTCCTTTTTTGATATTATTGCTGTATTCAGCCTCAAACTCTTTTCCTAAGGTGAGATATTTCACAGGCTCCTTCTTACTTGCCTGATAATAAAGCTGTACACTACTTCCACCATTATCTCCGGCAGCCAATTCCAAAGGTCTGATTTCATCCCCGGTATAGCTATAGCCTGATTTTGGGAGATTTTCTATCTTTACCTTACTCATGGCGGTTCCCGTAA
Organism: Lachnospiraceae bacterium; assembly: GCA_017558205.1. Taxonomy (GTDB): domain Bacteria; phylum Bacillota; class Clostridia; order Lachnospirales; family Lachnospiraceae; genus SFDP01. Next base: position 5,998 of record JAFYWD010000182.1, read on the forward strand.
TTTTATAGGTTACACGTTTATATCCTACAAATTTTTGCCCATCTCTTGCCTGATCTATGGCCTGGATAAACAGGGAGGCTGTTCCTACTTTATCATTATTTTCATAAATAACCTTATAATCAACGCCCGGTTCTAAAACCTTTCCGTTATACTTTACCTTAAACTCAGCCTGCTTAATCCCACCTTGTTGGGCCGCAATAGACCAGGGAATATTTTTAATTCCGCTAACAGTCACTTTATTCATGGGAATTTCCTGAACCTTAGCATTTTTTCGTCCAATGGTGAGAGTGATATTTCTTAAACCTGTATAATTCCCTTTTCCTACTACTGTCAGCTGGTAGGTCTGTGTCTGATCCGCACTTCCTACAAAAGCAGTGGAATCGTATTTTCTCTCCTCATACTGCTGCACATAAAAATCTTTATTATATGTAAGTTTTTTACCATTTACGGTAATTGTCGGGATAACTGCCTGTTTTTTACCATTATAGGTGGTATACAGATTATCACTTTGTGCATTATTACCGGAAATTGAATATCCCATAATCTTAAAGTACAGAGTCTGTTTTCCGCTATAATTGCCCTTCATTTTAATTACTGCCTGAGGTGCCTTGGTAGAATCAAACAAGCCTTCATCCTTAGAACTATAGGTATAGGCTTTTACATTATTTTTATAGCTTATGGTGTAATCCACACCTTCCTTCAACAGGGTACTTCCATCAAATACCATAAGCTCCTGGGTAATTTTACCACCGGTATAGATTGTTTCTTCCTCTAAACCATATACCCAGATTTCTCTTGGTGTTACATAACCAACAAAGGAAACTGTTGCTTTGGAATAATTGGTCAGATTCTGAAGCTCTACTGTAATAGTATCCTTATCCACACTTACGTTATCCTGAACGCTAAACTTCAAAAATCCATCTTCTATTCTGGCATTCAGATAAATGCTTCCTGCACTTACAACCTGTGCATTTTCAATGGTCTCACCTTCCACATAACCGGAAAGATGAGCTACCAGTTCTTTTAACGGAATGGAAGCTTCAATACTGCTGTCCGCATGTACAAATCTATCGATTTTAGTAGTTACTTCTCCCTTTTCAATGGTCTGTCTGTTTAATTTATAAGGCCACTGGGAGGAATCTGTTACGTAATTGGCATTCTTCATCCTGATATTAACGGTAGCAGTTTTCAGTTCTCCTACCCGGTAATCATCAAAGGCTGCCATGGTAACCTGATAGTCCTCAGCAGAAAGTGACAGCGCTTCTCCCCTGCTGTTTATAAAGCTGATGGTTTTCACCTTCGCAGCTCTGGTACCATCATAATATTTCTGCTCCAGCTCAATACTGTCTACCATAGCCGTAGCAGGAAAAATAGTAAAGCCTACGCTAACTGACATTTCATGGTAAAACTCATTTTCCGGAAAGACTGCTGTTACAATATAGCTTCCTGCCTCTGTGGGAATCTGCTGTGATTCTTCATAAGGCTGTCCTGCCCTGGTGGTTCCACGATAAGTAACCACGGGAGTCCCGGGATTGGTTGCAGATTCATAGGTTAATTCATTGGCAGAAACCCCATATTCCCAATCTTCTATGGAAATATTAGCATCACCCGTAGCTTTTTCTACCATAACCCTTACAATATCTGAAATAACTGTTGCCTCATTTGTAACTGTCGCAAATTTATTATAATTCTTAACAATACAGTAGTAGTACAATTCACCTGTTGCTTCCAAGGATGGAAGATACCGGGCTTGTGTTGCACCGTCAATGGCAGTTCCTGCTTCTGTACTTTCTTCTGAACTCATATACCATTGATAGCTCAGTTCTCCGTGATCATTAACGGCTGCTTCTATGGTAAGAGCCTCTGCTTCATCCCCATAGTAATACAGTGCTTCTTCCGGCTGTTTTATAATTTCCGGTATCTGTGCTTCTTCCACCGCTTCTCCGGGAGCCGTCCACATTCCCTCCTCATAGAAGAATCTTAAGGTATCATTATTTTGTGTAGGTAAAAGAGCAAAGGAGCTTTCCGGCATATTCTGCGTAATCAGATAGGTATGATATTCCTTTGGTTCTTTCCCCGTAAAATCAGCCGTATTCAATTCCTCAATGGCTATCTTGGTTTCTCCCGTAACATTACCGGTAATCTCTAACACCTGTTCTTTTGCCATCACTAAATATCCACCGCCGTTAAAGTCTTTTACTTTAAGGCTGTTACCTGCCTGTGTCAAATCCAAAATAGAACCGGCAGGAACATTAATGACTGCACTTTCATAAAAAGCATCTTCTGTACTATTAATTACTTCAACGTTAGGAGCCGGTTCTCCCTCTGCCAGCGTAAGTCCTCCTAAGTTTTTCGCTTCCAGAGTTCTAAGATATCCTGTGGGTGAAGTAATACTTACCGTAGCTCCGGTATTTGCCACACCTGTGGCACCGTCTATTTCTTTCATAAAGATACCGGAAGGATCTTCAATAGCAATACTTACCGCTCCCCGTACTACAGATTTAAGATCTGCCTTAATTTTATCTGAGCTTGCATCTGCAACTCTGTTACCGGCATAGGTAGCACCATGTCCGTAAAAGTTAAGTGTTCCACCGGCAACTTTCTTAATATCAAAGGCCACAGGATAATCGATTCCTGTATCTTTATTTTCTGCTTCTGTTGTTCCTGAAGTTGTGGTCACATTATAGACATTACCTGCATACAGATGAATTCCGTTACTATTGGCAATGGTAATATTATTCATGCTAATGCTGGCACCATCTCCCCAGGCGGCTACAAAGTCGGTATCATTTTTTACTCCACCACCGGCAATGGTAAAGGGATCTGCCGTACTCCATTCCAAAGTCACATCTGTGAGGCTCAAATCATATCCGTTGGCAAAAATTCCCAAATAAGGAGAATTGGTAAACTGTAAATCAGTATCTGTTAACGTAAGATCTGCCTTCAATAAAATTCCGGCATATTCGGAGATAATCTTTCCTCCGGAAAGTGTTACATCATTTTCTACAATAATGGGAACATCTCCTGCCGGACGGTTTATCTGAATATTTTTGGTTAAGGTATATTCTCCTCCTACTCTCAGTGCTTCTAACAAAGCTTCCTTCGTAGAAATCTCAGTAGTAATTTCTGTTCCGGGTTCAGGATCCGGTTCCGGTTCTGGCTCCGGGTCCGGTTCGGGTTCCGGCTCCCCGCTTCCCGTGCTGCTGTAAGATTCCTCTGCTATGGGATAGGCTGCCTGAAACTCCTGGGTATCATATTCTGCTGATCTTGTATGATCCGGAAAATCATTATTATTTTTTAAATAATATGTATAGAGGATGGTTCCTTCCTCATCACTTAAATCATCCCAGGTACAATCAATATTGTAGTAAGTATCCCCCAGCTTTACGATATTCCAGGCATGGTTTTGATTGTTGGAGGTTCCTGTAATAATTCTTACGGGAATCCCTGCCTCTTTACATAAGCGATAAAAGGCAATGGCATATCCCTGGCATACTGCCTTCCCCTCAACCAGGGCTGCATAAGCAGTGTACTTTAAGGTGTTTTCAGAATCATTCAAGCCTTCCGTATCATAAACTGTTATTTCACAGATTTTATCATGAATGGCTTTGATTTTTTCCTCATCTGATAATGATGGTAAATTCAGCTCGCCTTTAATTTCTTCAATTTTTGCAGTCAGAGCAGCTTCCTGGTCTGCTGTAGTATAGTAAACAGCCGTACAGTTAAATATTGCCACTCCTTCAGAAAGAGTAGCTTCATAGCCAATAGAATCATAAGACCATCTAAGGGCATCTCCTACCTTGCCGCTTCCTTCCTCTGTATGAGCTAAAGCTTTCTCCAGAATTGCTTCAAAAGCTTCTTCTAAGGACTCCTCAGCTTCATCCTTTATCAGGCTTTGGTTAAGCTTGAGCGTAAATTCTTCCGTTCGGACAAGCATCTGCTGCCTTACTGCCTCTGCCGCCTCCTCCATGGTAGCATATACGGTGTCCTCAGACTGAGTACTATAGCCCGGAATCTGAGATTTTTCCCTTGCTGCCTGTAATTTTGCAGACCGTCCCTCTCCATCTACCAAATCACGGTATAATGGATTTACCAGGATACCACTGACAGATACCGTTTCCATGTCAGCTTCCACTTCTGCTAAAATTTTATTCCCCTCCGGTGTTACTTCCATTGCATAGGATGGTACATGAAATGCTGGTACCACCAATGCTGCTGCCAGCAACACTGCTAAAATACGTCTTTTCATTTAAGTCCCTTTCCTTTCGATTTCTTTGCCCTCTGCTGTTAATTTCTGAGTTATATTGTAACCATTCAGTACCTTTATAGTTACATTTTATCTATTATAACAAATTATTGTAGATTCTTCCACTTATTCCTTGGTTATATCAACAAAAATATAAGCAACTTCCCTTTTCCCCTTCTTACTCAACCTTGAAGGTATAGGTTTTTTTCGCCTTACTGCCATCCTTCATGGAAATCGTAACCTTATAGGTTCCCTTTTTATTTCCGCATAGCGCCAATCTTTTCTTCCCTGTATTACTGTCCGTATAAAAATATGGCTCCAAGCCTGCCTTATTCCGTTCTACTACTATCTCTTTACTGGGATTAAAGCTGCCGGTATCCGTATTTTCATATACAACGTCCATTGCAATTGCCTTACCCAGGCTGATATAACTCCTTGTATCGCTATACCCCTTCAAGCTGATTTTCTTCGTCTCCGAGCAGGTAATGATACGGTACGTAGCAGAAAGATTGCTTCCATCGGTAGTACTTACAGTAATATAGGCAATTCCGTTATCCTCTGTTAATGCAATTGCATTTCCCTTTTGATCCACTGCCACTGCTTCCGGATTACTGCTGGTCCACTGAAGCTTCCTGCTATAGGAGTCTATTTTTCCATAGGTAGCTTCCAAAACCGGGATTAACCGAAGTTTTTTGCCCTTCGCCAGATAAGAGGAACGTCCTCCCTGGGCTGCTACCTTTAATTGTCCCGGAGGATTACTGACCGTAACCTTACATGTTTTTTTCAGATTCGTACCGTCGGTAGATTTTAACGTAATAACTGCGGTTCCTGTCCCCTTTCCGGTTGCTTTTACTAAAAATCCGCTTTCTTCCTTTTCTACAGTAACCAGTCCCGGCTTATTACTTTCTGCCTGCCAGGCCTGCGGATTTCCTCCTGTAGTCTCTACTTCTATCTTCTGTGTGGTTGCCGATTGATATTTATTTTCCAAACGGAATAACTGCACTTTTGTCTGTTCAGGCTTTAAGCTTTTCATCTTATCTTTGGTGATTGTTAATGTATAAGTGGCAACAACACCGGAACCATCCCTGGCCCTTGCCTGGATGACACATAAGCCGGTCTGATTTTCCCCGGTCAACTGTTCTGATACTTTTGAGGAAGCCGTTACCTTTCCGGAGGAGCTGACAGAAATTCCCCGAAAAACCAGATTTTCTCCCTCCAATACAGACCAGGCCACTGCCTTATTATTGGCATCCTCCGGTATCACCTTTGACTTTAATGTAATACTTTTTCCCACAGCCAGGGTAGCGTAGCCGGTAATCTCAATCTGTTCTACCTGTTGATTTACCGTTACTGCCAGCAAAAACTGTTTTCCATGTCCGTCTGTTGCTGTTCCGATCACCTTCGACTTACCTTTTTTTATTCCCTGTAAAAAAAGCCGTCCCTCTTCTTCCCTGACATGAAGGATTCCTTCTTTTTCTGCACGCCAATTCAGCTGATTTGATTGGGCTAAGCTGTTATCCTTGTAATACACTTCTACCGGAATACCAACTTCCTCTCCCACCGGAACCGTGATTGTTTTTACAGGAAATTTCACCCTGGTAATGGGATTATCCTGACGGATCACCTGAATTATGTAGGTATCTGAAGCTCCCTGATATTTTCCATTGCTGTCTTTGGCAATGGCAGTAATTCGATATTCTCCCGGTTCTACATTATTTTTAACCGTTATCTTCCCTGAGTCTGCCGTAATTCCTGACACTCCCTCTTCTACCAGCCACTTCACAGATTTATCAGTCGTATAGGAGGGCATGAGGCTTACCTGCAGCTGCAGACTTTTTCCTGCTGCCACCTGATTTCCTCCTGTTTTTGAAGCAATAGTCACCTTGGAAGCCGCAGGCTTTAAATCATAAGAGGCCTGTACCTGCTTGGAAACAGTACCATTTCCGTTACTGACAGCTCTGGCTTTTAATATCACACGGGCTTTGCCTTCAATTTTTATCACTTCTCCGGAAGTATATTTTATGGCTCCCTCAGAAATTATCCCATCCTTCAGGGAAATATTTTTTCCATCCAGTGTGTAATAAACAGTGCTTCCCGGTGACGGTATTAAAGTAACCTCTTTGCTTGCTTCCTTATAGATTCCTGATTCCAAAGAAATTTGGGGTGCCGTAGGAGGACCGATTAAGGTATCCAGACCCAGGGCCTTTACCAGACTGATATATCCTTTTCCCAGGCCGGTACCGGTAACCTTAATACAGCCCTTATCCATCAGAGCCAACAGATTATCTACTCGTTTTGTTCCTTCCCCCTGTACCTTCCCGGAAGAAAGCAGCACTGCTGCGATCCCTGAGACAATCGGTGCTGCCTGGGAGGTTCCGCTGAGCTTCCGATAGGCAGCTGAGCTGCCATTGGAGGCTGAAGGAATATCTACTCCGGGTGCCACATAGCGTACCGCCGAATTATAATTGGAAAATTTAGCCTTCTGATTGCTTTTATCCAATGCCCCTACTGCCGTACTTCCCTCAAATACTCCCGGATAAAACATGGAATTATGCCCATCATTACCTGCTGCCCCAAAAACAGCTATCCCTTCTTGGTAAGCTTCCTTTACCTTCTCCTCAAAGGGCAAACTGTACAAGGCACTTCCCAGACTCATATTGATAATATCAGCTTCATTTTCTATGGCTAATTGAATAGCCGCCATTAAGGTGTCTACCGCACCATCTCCAAATACCTTTAAGGTTAATACCTCACAATCCGGTGCAATTCCCACCCCTCCAAGTCCATTATTTCCTTTTGCTCCGATCAGTGCAGCCACGTGAGTTCCGTGGGCATTGGAATAATTATCCTCAATTCCGATACTACTGTTTACCTCTATGGGCCGGGTCGAAATATCCTGGTGACCCGTTTTAATTCCCGTATCAAGTACTGCTACCTTGATTCCCTTTCCTGTATAACCATAAGCCCAGGCAACAGAAGAACCAATGACCTCATGATGCCACTGGTAGTTGGAATCTGTCTCCTGCAAAAAGGGATCATTGTAGTGACAGGCTAAATTCAAATCAGAGGCTTTCTGACTATCTTCTGCCTCTTCCTGCTGTTCCGTTATGGAAGACAGCTCTTCCTCCAAAAGCTGATAATAATAATTCGGCCAGGCAGGCGGCAGACAAAGCTCCTCCGATAAGGAGGCCAGCACAGCCTCAGAAACTGAAACCTTTTCCTCCCCGGGTATATCCGCTTCGTTTAAGGTAATGACCGCAAAGCTTTCTTTACCGCCAATAAACTCCTTCAATGTACCGCCAAAAGCCTGAGCATAGCTTTCTGCCTCCTGCTCATCCTTAGCTCCTACAATGATTTCATTAGAAGCATAATCCACCCCTTCTTCCAGCGATAGTACCTCAGGCAGATAAGCTTCTAAAATCTCCTTCTCTTCCAGCTCCTCCTGAGACAAGAGGTGATAGTCTTCCAGTCCGGGAAAATACTCTCTCTCCTCTATCTTGGTAATCAGAGTCTTCCACTCCTGCTCCATAATGTTGTCTTTACTATCTTTTATTTCATTTCCACTGACAGAGTTACTAAAAATATCCTCTTCCTCCTCTGACAGATCATTGGCAGAAACATCCACGCTCTCCTCTGACAGATCATTGCCAGAAGCATCCACGCTCTCCTCTGACAGATCATTGCCGGAA
>JAFYWD010000183.1 GCA_017558205.1 Lachnospiraceae bacterium
CAGATATCTTCACTTTAACCTAAAAGATGAGCAACAGGTAAATGGTCAGGAAAATGCCCATCATACTATTTATAATGGTTTCTGGGCACCTACCGGAAAACCGAACACCTACAATATTTATCTTTACGCAAAAGATGGAGCCACCGTATCCGGTGCAGACTTAAGGGCTTTGAGAAAAGAAGTAGACAGAATAAATGGAGAGGGTTATGTAGAAAGCGAATATAATGCTAACTCTTGGAGATTTTTTGAGGAAGCATTGGCAGAAGCAGAAGAGGCTTTGGAAGAAAATCAGGAAGTTTTACCTCCTACAGAACAGACTCGTATAGATAATCTTAGAAGTGCATTAATCGAAGCAGAGAACGGCTTAAATAAAAAGGCTGTTTACGTTGAACCTGAGGTTCCCTATGCCTATATATTATATACAGAGGATGACTCTGAGATTCAGGTCGGTGATATCTTTGCTATCTACAGTAATAATGGAACTGCAAGAAATAATAACAGGGTGCTTCACTCTAAAGGAAATGCAAAAACTGATAAGGTTCAGGCTACTTTACAGCAAGGCGGAAAGGAACTGCCCTTAGAGGCTAATAGTACCTATGACATCACAGTGGATCAGCTGCTGTGGGAAGTTGTTTCCATGGAAGGTGGTAAGAAGGCTTTACAAAATCTGTATCCTACAGGAAACAGATATTTAGACCTTTCTCAGGCAAGTACTGATAATATTCACTTAAGTTCAACACCAAAGGCAATCACTTTTGAAACAGTAGATGCTGAGGCAGGAACATTTAAAATTATGAGTGATGAAGAGAATGGTTATGCATTGAACTATGCTTCAACCTCATTTAAAACTGCGGCAAAAACTGAAGCCGGTGTGTTGAGGTTATTTAAGAAAACAAAACCTGAACTGGAAATAGCAAGTTCAACCCATGAAAAGGGTACTGTTTCCGGACAGCCTATGGCAGCCGGAACAGGAGGAAGCGATAATTTTAGAATTCCTTCCCTGATTACTTTAAGTGATGGAACAATTATCGGTGCGGCTGATGCCAGATGGAACCACGAAATGGATTTCTCTGCCATTGATATTATGATGGTTAAGTCTAAGGATGACGGACAGACCTGGGAATATAGCTTCCCGATTTATTTCAACGACAGTACTGATTCACGACATAATAGAGCAACAACCTTTATTGATCCGTTAATGGTGCGTGATAAAAATGATAAGATTTATTTAATGTCAGACGTATTTCCGGGAAGTACAGCCAATGGCTATGCGCCCTATCCTCCGGAGCGTGCCAGTGGATATGTGGATATTAAGGGTGCAAAGAGAATGGTATTATATACCTCACCTTATCCAGAGCATCAAAATAGTGAAAATTTTGCATACTATGTAGGAGAGCATAGTACTGATGAATTAAAATTAGCACCTATTTATGAAGTTTTTGGTGAAAATGATTATGCAGAAACACCAAGCTTCTATATGGATAAGAAATTTAATCTTTATGATGTGAATAAACAGCCCATGTACTGTAATCAGTTAAATAGCAGCAAAGTGGTTCAGCAGAATGTATTTTACTGGAATTCTATTCTTCATGTAAGAGTAGCCATGTATTTGTATCTGATTACTTCTGAGGATGGAGGAAGTACCTGGTCAGATCCTATGATTTTAAATCCTCAGATACGTAAAGAAGATGGAAATGACAGCTTTTATGGAGTAGGACCGGGAGCCGGTTTATGGCTGGATAACGGTACAGAGCATGGAATGGTAATTCTTCCTACCTATAGTGCAACAGATTTTAATAGTCAGAGAGCACAGTTTATTTATTCTGTAGATGGAGGTGCTACCTGGAAGCGTTCTGAGAATGTAACAAAAAATTTCTGGTCAGGTGAAAACTGCGTGGTTCAAATCGATGATACAACTCTTCGTCATTTCTACATAAGCGGAACTGCAAGATTACAGTATACCGATCATGTATGGGAAGACGGAACATGGAAAGCAGGTGATCCTGTAACTATGAATGATATTATACGTACATCTAATAACCAGATATCTGCCATTAATTATTCCAAAACTATTAAAGGGGAAAAAGTAATTATTTACTCTACTGCAAAACACAATGGCGGAAACAGAGTTAATGGTACTATTTATGTATTTACAGTAGATAAGGACACCAAAGCATTAAAGCTTCAGGCAGAATATGATATTACACCTATAGTACAGCCTGAAGGTGGAGAAGCAGTAGCTGAAGATAGCTTCCAGTATTCCAGTATAGCAGAATTAAAGGATGGTTCTATTGGAATGCTCCATGAATATGATGGTGCTAAGATTATCTATAAAAAGTTTACGATGTCTGATATTGCCCCTAACGTAGTATTCGACGGAGACGAAAATACGGATGAACCTACCGAATCAGATTATGAAAATATCTGGGTAACCGGTGTAACAGATAAGGTATATGATGGAAGTAAGCAAACCCAGAATATTAAGGTTTACGACGGCAATAAGCTGTTAAGGGAAAATGTAGATTATACCATTTCCTATAAGAACAACGTGAATGCCAATACTTATACAGAGGATGAGTTAAAGGCATTTGAAGAAGAGTACAGCAAAAATTCCAGTGTTAAGTCAGTCGGTAACTTTATAGCTGCCAAAGAAGCACAGGTAGTTCTTAAAATGAAAGGAGATTACTCCGGAACAAGAAGCATCTTCTTTAGAATTGAACAGCAGGATATTAAAAATGAGGAAAGATTTATCGTAGATAATATCTCTGCTCAGGCTACTAAAAAGAGCCAGAAGCCTGTTCCAACCGTAACCTGGCTGATGGAAGACGGAACAGTAAAAACCTTAAAATATAAGAAGGATTTCATTATTCCTGAATATGAAGGAAGTTCCTCCTTTATTGGTGCTTCAGAGAATGAAGAAGGATATCAGCTGACAGTTCAGGGTATCGGAAACTTTATGGGAGACAGACCGATCTCCTATAAGATTACAAAGGGTGAGGAAGTTTCCTTATCTAAGGTTACTATTAAAGCTGCCAAATCAGTAGCTTATACCGGTCAGGAATTAAAGCCTGAAATTACTGTAAAATATAAGAATGAGCCCTTAGTTTTAGATAAAGATTATGAAGTAATCTATACCAACAATAAAGCGGCAGGAACCGGTACTGCATTAATCAGAGGATTAGAAGGTGTTCATGGTGGTACTTCCTTCATCGGAACTAAGAGAATTACCTTTAAGATTACCGGAACTGCCATGTCAGGTGCTAAAGTAACAGGCTTTGACAGCAGCTATCCTTATAGCGGTGAAGTTGTTACACCGGTAGATGGCGAAAAGGTAAAAGTATCTATAAAGGATAAAACATTAATCCTTGGAGAGGATTATGAAGTAAGCTACGAAAAGAATATTAACAAGGGAACAGCAACTGTAATCATCAAAGGAAATCCGGAAGCCGGATTTACCGGAACGAAAAAAGTAACCTTTAAAATTGGTACAGCAGCTCTTTCAACAGCTGAGGATAGTGATTTTACATTTACCTTTAAAAATGCTAAAGATGTAAATACTTATGCTTACACAAAGGGTGGCGTAAAACCTTCCATTGAATTAAGCTTTAAGGATACTGTTTTAAGGGAGGGTGTTGATTATACACTTTCTTATAAAAATAACAAAGCATTGGGAGAAGCCACAGTAAGTATTAAAGGAAAAGGTAACTTTGCAGGTACGGTAAATGAAAGCTTTAACATTGTTAAGAAAGATGTAACAGAGTTTACAGACAGCGTTTATCTTGAAGTGAAGGATATTGTGGAAGGAAAATCCATAAAACAAAGCTTTAAGGTAATGGATGAAGACGGAAAGGCTTTAAGCAATAATAAGGATTATAATAGTAAGGCAGTAGTTTACACTCTGGTATCTTTACCGGAGGGAACAACAGCTGAACTTACACCGGGTAGTCCCATTACAGATCTTAATACCAAGCTTCCCAAGGGAAGTGTGGTAAGCATTACCGTTCCTCTGGCAGGAGATTTCTATGCCGGAGAAGTAACGGAAACCTATCGCATTATTGAAAAGACCTATGATATCAGTAAGGCAAAAATTGTACTTCTTCCTCAGGAATTTACAGGTGAGGAAATTACAATTACAAAAGATTCCATGTTTAAGACAAGAAAAATGAGCGATGGAACTGTTCTTACCTTAGAAGGTGATAATGCCAATATTGAAGTTGTAAGATATCAGAATAATATTAAAAAAGGAACTGCAAAGGTAACCTTTAAAGGAAAAGAAGGAACTAACTTTGGAGGCTATAAGACAGTAACCTTTAAGATTAACGCCAGAACAGTGCATAATGCATGGGAAGGTGTTGTTGAAAATCTGAAAAATCTTTTCAGCTTTTAGTAAAAAGTAATAGAAAGTGGTTTCGTACTATATTGGTGGGAAACCACTTTTTACTTTTATGAAAGTTGTTAAACAAATACCAATTATTCAAAATTGAAAAAAATTTCCTAAAAGATAAAAAAAAAAAAATACTTGCAATTTATGGTAAAATCTGATTAATATATATATGTATCATTAGATTTTATTGTAATAAAATCATAAAAAATAAGGAGGAAGTTATGCAAAAGAAAAAAGCAACAAGAACAAGAGTACTGGCTTGGCTTTTAGTGGTAGCATTAATGCTGCCTTCACTTTCTATGCCTGTATATGCTGTGGAAGAAGTAATACCCGGCTATACGGAAGAAGTAAGTGATAATACTGCAGAGGAAGAGCTTTCAACAGTGATTCCTGAAGTAGAAAGCTTAAGTACAGTAAGCAACGAGCAACAGGAAAGTGTAGAG
>JAFYWD010000184.1 GCA_017558205.1 Lachnospiraceae bacterium
TATCTTGCGGAAAAAATTGACATATGCAATAGCAAAAAATATAATAAAATCATATGGGTGAAAGGAGAATAGCAAAAATGATGAAACGTCTAATGGTTTTTATGCTTGCAATAGTGCTATTTTTAGGAAGTATTGATAGTAAGGTATTTGCGGCAGAAAGTATTTCCAATGTCACTGAGAATGAAAATCATGTAGCTTTGGAAGAAGTGGTTTGGCCACAGTCTATGGAAGAAATGGCAGGAACTGAGGAAGTAATTCTTCAAGAATGGTTAAGTGCCAATGGAATCAGTGAGAATCCGGAAGCACCGGTAATCACTTCCGTTATTTTATCCAGTCATGAAGGAGAGTTGAAAATTCGTGCATGGTCTGCTTCTAAGGACATTACAGAAGTCAAGGCATATATCTATTGTAAGTCCGGGAACAGTACCATGAAGAACAACTTGCAGCTGGAGCCTGCCTCAGGTTATTACACCTCTCAGGTATTTGTTGGTAAAAATGTGGAAAAGGTTCGTGTTGTAGTTGAAGCTTTAGACAAGGAAGGCCGGGCAGGCTACAAAGCAGCACAAATCAATCCACAAAATTCTGAGCTGGAAGCTAAAAGGGTTAGTAATGACCTTTGGATTCGTTTTGTTGACGGCAAAGGTAATCAAAACTCAGAGTATACCTATACCGGCAAAGCGATTAAGCCTCAGGTAGAAATTTATGAGGGTACAGCACTTCTTACAGAAAAGAAGGATTATACCTTATCCTATAAAAATAATAAAAATGCAGGAAATGCAACAATTGTTGTTAAAGGAAAAGGAAATTATAAGCAAACGGCAGAGGTTAATTTTGTTATTAAACCTAAAAGCTTATCTGATACCGATATTATCGTTGATGATTTATCAGCTACCATCAATGGAAAGAGACAGGAAAAGGTTCCTAAAATTACATATAATAAGGTTAAATTAAGTAATAAAAATAATAAAGATTTCTTTGTCCTTTATGAGGATTCAGGAGAAGGAGCGTATAAAGAAGCCGGAAAATATCAGGTAAAAGTGGTAGGAAATGGTAATTATACCGGAACTATTAAGGTAGATTATGCCATAGCTCCTAAATTGGTAAAAAATCTTAAAGTTTCTAAAATTCCGGCAGTTGAGTATACCGGTCAAAAGATCTATATTGATAATTTAGAGGTTAAAGATGGAAAGAATCCGGTTCCGGCGGATAAATATACTGTTAGGTATCTTAATAATGTGGATGCCGGTACTGCTTCCATTATTCTCACCGGTGATGGTAAAGAGTATGCGGGAAGTAAAACCATTAATTTTACTATTAAAGGAACAGCATTAAAAGCTGTCACCTCTGTGAAAGGTGCTCTTCCCAAAGAGGCTTTTTATTCCGGAAGTGAGTTAACACCAAAGCCCAATTTAACTCTTGGTGAAAATAAGTTGGTGGAAGGAAAAGATTATACTCTTCAGTATCAAAATAATATTAATGTGGGAACGGCCACTATGATCATTACCGGAAAAGGACAGTTTACCGGTGCAGTAAAAAATACCTTTAAGATAAAGCCTTTTGATATAGCTACAGATAATGGTGCAAAATTAAAAGTTGTTTTTGAGGGTCAGAATGCTAATGGGCAATTACAGCTTCCTTTCGCTAAAGCAGGGGTAAAGCCTGTAGAGAAGGTAAGCTTTCATGGAAAATTATTGACAAAGGGTAAAGATTATACTGTTGTTTATCAGAATAATAAGACTGTTACTACAGAACAAACATCAGTTTTACCTAAAGTTACTGTAAAAATGAAAGGTAATTTTAGCGGTAGCTTTGAGAAAGAATTTCGTATTTATCGTCAGGAACTGGAAAATACCAGGATTTCTGTAGCTGATGTAGTAGCGGGCAAAAAGAAATTTGGTTGGAAATCAAAGGTAACCGTTACAGATCTTGATGGTAAAAAGCTGGTGGCCGGTAAAGATTATGAAAAAGCTATTAGTTATTATACTGACAGCAACTGCCAAAATGAAGCAACGGAAGAATTTTATCAGGCACCGACAACACTTTGGGTTAAAATCAAGGGGTTGGGAAGCTATGAAGGAAGTGAAGCAGTTGTTTCTTATGATATAAAGGGAGCAAGTATAGCCAAGGCCAAGGTGAAAATTATTGATCAAAGCTATACAAGCAGACCGGTAACTATAAGCAATGAAGATATTGAATATGTAAGGCTTGGAAACGATATCCTGACAGCAGGACAGGATTTCGAGATTATTACTGACAGTTACAGTAGTAACGTTAATAAAGGAACTGCCAAGGTTACTTTAAAAGGTCTCAATCAATACGGAGGTACAGTAACAGCAGGCTTCAAGATTGTGCAAAAGGATTTCCAATGGAGAGAAAATCTTGAGGATAATCAGCAGGCAAATATATATGACATTACACTTGCCAATACCGGAGTAAGTGAGTTTGTGGCTAAAAATGCTACTGTTTCATTTACTACCAATATTTATTTAGAGCCTGCAACAAAAGAAGTTGTTTCAGCTGTTAAGGTTAACGGAACAAATTATCCTTTAACCAAAACGGGAGATAATTCTTATAAAGCTGAAATTACCGGAAAGAGTACGGCAGGATCTATGCCTGTAAAAGTTACTGCTGTAACTATAGGTCAGCAAGAATATACGGTAAACTGGAATGGAAACAGCGAGGTTTTAAAGTCAGAGCCTACAGTAGAAAACGGTGTATGGTCTGAAACTGATAGCGGAGCTTTAGAATTTAACTTTAATGTAAAAGATGATGATAATGCATTACTAACAGGTTCCCGTGCCGTAATTTATAAAGATGGTCAGCAGGTTGCTGAAGGTGATGTGAAAAAAGGTAATAATAAAATTATTGTTACATCTAAAACAGAGGGTCAGTATAAGGCGGCTGTAAAATTGAACTATGATCTGGACAGTAATTCCGGAAACGGTAAGAATGAAACGCGAGATAAAGAATACACCTCACAAAAAACGGTTGGTGGAATCACCTATAATATTCGTTTGCAAAATACCGGTGTTAGTGAATATGTAGAGAAAAATGAAAAAATTATCTTAACAACAGGAGTATCGGTTGAACCTGCAGTAACAGTTGAGGCAATTAAAGTAAACGGTAATGATTATATGTTAACAAATTCCCAAAATGGTCTTTACAGAATTGAAATTCCGGGAAGTACCAATACGGGAAGAATGGAAATCAAGGTTTCAGCTGTAAAGATCAATGGTGAAGATCATTCTGTTACCTGGAGTGGCAATACCGAGGTATTAAAGGCTGTTCCGGAAGTAGAAAATACCCTCTTGTCAGATACAGCGGAAGGGAAAAAGGAATTTAGCTTTACTATTAAGGACGACGATTCTGCCCTTACTACTGATTCGCAGGTTGTAATCAGTAAGGATGGACAGATAATCGCACAAAAAGCAGTACAGGCAGGCAATAATAAAATAGACTTTGTTCCTGAAGCTGGCAAAGAGTATAAGGTTTCTGTACAATTAAGTTATAACAGAGACGCAACACTAAACAATGGAAAATATGAAGAGAGCAGCAAAGAGGTATATTCAGAACTGATTACTATTCCTGAAGAAGAGCCTATAGAGCCGGATCCGGTAGAGCCGGAGCCTGAGGAACCAGATCCAGAAGAACCGGATCCAGAAGAACCGGATCCCGGAGAACCGGTGGATCCTGTAGTTCCGACAGGAAGTGAATTGCTTGAACTGAAAGGGGTTACATCAGTAACACTATACTATCAGGGAGAAGAAGCACCTTGCATAGATATTTCCGGGGAGTTACCTCAAAATCCTACGGATTATACAGCAAAAATAGAATCTGAAACAGCAAGGGATTTGTACGTTCCTGTAGAAAGTTTTGTGAAGGAAGGGAATAAATTAAGAGTTATTCCTAAGCTGTCGGGATTTATGCATTATGAAGAGGAAGGCGGACAAGCTGTTAAAAAGAATAATCTTCTTCTTTATGCAGATAATGTAACTGTTGGAATTGCTTCTGTACAGGAGTTGTGCGATGCTGTTAATGCAGGTGAAACCAATATCACATTGACAAAAGATTTGGATGCGTCTGCATACACGAAAGAAAATA
>JAFYWD010000185.1 GCA_017558205.1 Lachnospiraceae bacterium
AGGATTAATAGTGCAGGTACTGTAAATTAATGTACCTCCTTTTTTCACATATCTTACTGCATTTTTAAGAATCTCTCTCTGAAGTATTACCAACTGATTAAGCTCCTCTTTTTTTACACGATATTTAATATCCGGCTTTTTTGCCATAACTCCCAAGCCGGAACAAGGTACATCACAAAAGACCAGATCTGCTTTTTCCTCTCTCTCTGAATCAAAAACCGTAGCATCCCAAACTGCTGTTTTAAGCTGCTTTAACCCCTGTCTTTCTTTATTTTCTTCAATCATCCTTACCTTATATTCTGTAACATCAAAGGCCAATACCCTGCCTGTTCCTCTTAATTTAAGAGCTGCATGAGTAGCTTTTCCTCCGGGAGCTGCACATAAATCCATAATTTCCATATTTTCCCGGATACCTGCCACTTCAGCTACCAGCATACTGCTTACATCCTGTACAAAAAATAATCCCTGATAAAAACCTGCTAAAGAAGGAATCCCCTCTACTTTTTCCAAGGTATAGGCATAAGGCAAATAGGCGTGGGCATGATAAAGAATACCTTTTTCCCTCCAGCTTTGCAATAAATTTTCCTTTTCCTCCCTGGCTAAATCCTCTCGGATACGAACAGTAACCGGACATTCTCTCAATAATCCCTTACAGATCTCCTCTGTAATTTCCGGGGAGTAGGATTGTAAAAAATGTTCCACGATCCAACGGGGCATGGAATATTTTACTTCCAGCCAGCCTGCCCTATCCTTTTCCTTATCCGGATAAGATATCTGCTCCTTATTTCTTAGAATATTTCTTAATACTCCGTTAATAAAACCCTTTAAAGAGGAAAACTTATGTAAAGAAGCCAGCTTTACGGCTTCATTACATACCGCTGATTCCGGTATTTGTGTCATATAAAAAAGCTGATATACACTCATTCTCAGAAGATTTCTGATAAAGGGCTTCATTTTTCCCGTTGTTATTTTAGAAAACAGATTAATAATGTAGTCCAGCTCCAGACGTCTCTCCAAGGTACCTTCTGTCAGTCTTTTAATAAATCTTTTTTGATTTCCTTCTAAATATTCATGTTTATCCAATACCTGTCTGATTAAGATATGACTGAATTCATTTCCCTTCTCAATTTCCAAGAGCATGGATAACACCAAATCACGTTCATTTACCATTTTCTAGTCCCTGCTTCTTTTTCCGCCAAATAAAATAATTAATCTTAATAACTGAAGTATGGATGAGGCTGCCGCTGCCACATAAGTCATTGCTGCTGCAGAAAGTACTTTTTTGGCTTTTCGATTCTCTTCCATTCCTAAAATTCCGTAATTTTCCAACACCTGTAATGCTCTGGCGGATGCATTAAATTCTACAGGAAGAGTAATAATCTGGAATAAAACAGCAATAGAAAATACCCAGATCCCCAAATTTACTAAAAAGCTGCCTCCGGCTCCAAAAAATAATCCTAACAGAATAATGGGAATCCCCATACGGGAACCCAGGTTAGCAGCAGGTACAATAGTATTTCTGAATTTTAAAGGACCATAACCTTCCTTATGCTGAATGGCGTGACCACATTCATGGGCAGCTACTCCAATTGCAGCAACGGAATCAGACTGATAGGTGGAATCTGAAAGCCTTAGCACCTTTCTGGTGGGATCATAATGATCAGATAAATTTCCGCTTACATGTTCCACCGGTATATGGGAAAGACCGTTTCTGTCCAGAATTACCCTTGCTACCTGGGCTCCGCTCATTCCCGACATACTTCTTACCTTTGCATATTTTTGAAAGGTTGAATTTACTCTTGCAGATGCCCATATAGAAAGAATTGCTCCTGCCAGTACCAAAAGATAAGTCCAGTCAAAGCCATATCCGTAATAACTCATACCATTTACCATTTTTCTCTCCTTATTCCGGCTTCTCAGCCTATGTTTATTTACAACACCCTATCCTAATTTACTTCCTTCTTCTACTGTATTTCCCAGTAAAAAGGCAGAAACCTCCATACGCTTTTTCCCTTCAGGTTGTACTGCCTTCAAACCCAGGATTCCATTCCCTGTTTGTACCTTTATGGTATCCTTGGTAACCTTTACTATGGTTCCGGGTGTGAGGGAGCTGTTTTCTTCTTCCACAACTGCTTCCCAAACCTTCAGAGTTTTTCCTCCCATGGTTGTATAAGCACTGGGCCAGGAATTCATTCCGCGAATCAGTAATTCAATTTTTTTTGCTTCCTGATGCCAATCAATCCTTCCCATTTCCTTTTTAATCATGGGAGCATAGCTGCTCTCTTCCTCTTTCTGCCTAATAGCAGTAATTTTTCCTTCTTTAATCAATGGAAGGGTTTCCAGTAATAGTTTTGCCCCACTATCTGCCATTTTATCAAACAAAGTTTCCCCTGTATCATTATCTTCAATAGGTACGATACACTTTGTCAGCATGTCACCTGTATCCAGCCCTTCATTCATCTGCATAATGGTAATCCCGGTTTCCTTTTCGCCATTTAAAATTGCCCATTGGATGGGAGCTGCTCCACGATATTTAGGAAGTAAGGATCCATGAATATTAATGCATCCATAGGTAGGAAGCTCTAAAATTTCTTTGGAAAGAATCTGGCCAAAGGCCGCTACCACAAAGATATCTGCCTTCAGTTCCTTTAAATATTCTACCGCTTCTCTTTCCTTTACCTTTACCGGCTGAAAAACAGGAAGTCCATGCTTTAAGGCACATTCTTTTACCGCTGAAAGCTGAAGCTGCTTTCCTCTTCCCTTTGGTTTATCCGGCTGTGTTACTACACAAAGAATTTCATATTTTGCCCGGATCAGCTCCTCTAAAGCATTTACTGCAAAATCCGGTGTTCCCATAAATACAATTTTCATTCTGCTTATTCCTCGTCCCAATCATCATCATCGTCTTCGTCTCTCACATCCATCAGGTCACCTTCCACCTTTTCCACATAAAGATGGCCGTCCAAATGATCCAGCTCATGGCAGATGGCCCTTGCTAAAAGTTCTGTTCCTTCTACTTCATAAAGCTGCATATTTTCATCATAGGCAACTGCTTTTACATAATTAGGTCTGGTAACAATACCGCTTTTACCCGGTACACTAAGACAGCCCTCTCCTCCTGTCTGTTCTCCACTTGTCTCAATAATTCTTGGATTAATCATTACCATCAGGTCTTCTCCGGTACAGTCAATTACCACAATTCTTTTTAATACTCCTACCTGTGGTGCTGCCAGACCCACTCCGTTAGCAGCATACATGGTCTCAATCATATCATTAATTAATTCTCTTGTTCTTGGTGTAATTTCCTTTACCTCTTTGCAAGGTTTATTTAATACGGTATCTCCAATTTCTCTGATATTTCTGATTGCCATTTTTTTCTTTAGGGTTTTCCCCCTTCTCCTTTCTTTTTAAAATGAACTCATCGGATTAAAGTCAAATTGAACCAGTACACCCATACTGTCACCTTCACTGACGATAGTCTCCAACTGTTCTTTTATCTTACGTAAAATTTCTTTTTTTTCGTGCTTTAAAATTATTCTCATTCTGTAAATATCATTAATTCTTCCGATAGAAGCATCAGAAGGTCCCAAAAGAACTAATTTTTCCTCCCTTAGGGACTTAATTTTTTTTGCCATTTTATTGGAAATTCCTTCCAGAAGTTCTTTATTTTCTCCAAACAGCTGAACCGTCATTAACTGGATTACAGGTGGATAACCACCTAATTTTCTGTAAAGTATCTCCTCCTGATAAAAGCTGTTATAATCCTGACCGGCAGCCCAGCCAATGCTATAGTGCTCCGGCTGATAGCTTTGAATTACTACCTCACCGGGTAGTCTTCCCCTTCCCGCTCTTCCTGCTGCCTGGGTCAAAAGCTGAAAGGTACGCTCTCCTGCTCTAAAATCATTGGCTCCCAGTGAAATATCTGCAGCTAAAATTCCCACCAGTGTTACCTTAGGAAAATCATGGCCCTTTACAATCATCTGGGTTCCAATTAAAACCTGAGCCTTTTCTTCCATAAACCGGGATAATATTTCATCATAGCTGTCTTTTTTTCCGGTAGTATCTTTGTCCATTCTGAGAATTTCCGTTTTACCAAAGGTCTTAATAAATTCCTCTTCAATTTTCTGTGTTCCTGCCTTAAAGCCTGAAATGTAAGGTGAATTACAGTGTGGACATTTCTTAATTTCCTTTACCTTATAGCCACAATAATGACATACCATTTCTTTATTTCTATGCATGGTAAGAGAGACATCACAATGGGGACATTTTATAATCTCCCCACAGCTTCTGCAGGATAAAAAACTACTATAGCCTCTCCTGTTTAAAAACAGCATAATCTGTTCTTTTTTACCAAGTCTGTCCCGAATCAGCTCTTGTAATCTTTCACTGAATATGGATCTGTTTCCCTTTTTTAGCTCCTTGCGCAAATCCTCTACATAAACAGTAGGAAGCTGTCCTCCTGTCAGACGCTTTGTCAGCTGAAGTAAACGGTATTCCTTTTGCTCAGCCTTATAGTAACTGTCAACAGAAGGTGTAGCACTTCCCAAAACAAGAGTTGCTCCGTGAATTAATGCGATTTTTTCCGCCACCTCTCTGGCATGATACTTGGGCATAGACTCGCTTTTATAACTACTCTCATGCTCTTCATCAATAATAATTAAACCAACTTTTTCAAAGGGGGTAAACAAGGCTGACCGGGGACCTATAATTATATCAATCTCGCCTTTTTTGGCTCTTTCACACTGATCATATCTTTCTCCCGCTGATAAAGCAGAGTTTAAAATGGATACCCTGTTACCAAATCTTTTTTGAAAACGCATCACTGTCTGAAAGGTAAGGGAGATTTCCGGAATCAGCATAATAGCCGATTCTTTTCTTGCAATGACCTCTTCTATCAGCTCCAGATATACTCTGGTCTTTCCACTGCCGGTAATTCCATGTAATAAATACTTTCCCCGGCATTCCCCGGACCAATCATTTTTTATGATATCTACAGCCTGCTGCTGCTCAAGGCTTAAGGGCGGCTCCTCATATCCCTCTGTCTGTTTTATCTCTTTGAGAGGATTGCGATAGGCAGTATCTATCACCAGTTCCACATACCCTGACTTTATCAGACTTTGTATGGTGGACGAAGATAAATGAAGCTTTTGTATCAGCAGCGAATAGGGAATACTCTCATGTTCTAAAAACTCCCGTAATGCTCTTGCCTTGGCAGGCTGCTTCTTTTTTTCACAAACCTCTAATGCATCTTTGATTACCTCTGTATCTGCTTTTCTTATTAATGTTTTATATTCTTTTGCCCTGATCTTTGCTTTTGCAGGTAACACAGTCTGCAATGCCTGTATCATGGTACAGCCATACTGCTCCTTCATCCAGGCTGCCAGGCAAATCATTTTTCCTTCTACCTGTATTCCCTCTTTCAGCTTGAAAAGTTCTTTTATTCTGGAGGGTTCAAAGTCCGGTTCACTGATAAGCTCTATTACATAGCCGTTTCTTCTTGTATTTCCCTGCCCAAAGGGAACTACTACTTTGTCCCCTACCTTAATTTCTTTTTGAAGAAGCTCAGGAACCCTGTAACAAAAGGGCCGATCTACCTTCTCATGGGAAATATCTATAATCACTCGTGCATATTTATTTTCCAATTTTATTCTTCCTTTATCTACCCTTTGATAATAATTGATAATAAAAACCGTCTTTATAAATGATACTAATTTTTATGCTTCTCTAAAATTTCCTGGATGATTATCCTTTCATCCATGGGATAATGTACTCCCTGTATTTCCTGATAATCTTCATGACCCTTTCCTGCAAGGACAATAATATCTCCCGGTCTGCCATGGGTAATTACATATTCTATGGCTTCTCTTCTGTCACAAATTTCCACATATTCCCCCTTGGTTTTTTGTATTCCTGTAACAATATCAGCCATAATTGCTTCCGGCTCTTCAAACCTTGGATTATCCGAGGTAATAACAGTAAGATCTGCCAGTCTTCCGCTAACCTCTCCCATTTCAAATCTTCTCTGTCTGGAACGATTTCCTCCGCAGCCAAAAAGACACACAAGTCTTTCCGGATCATATGCCTTTAAAGTAGTCAGCAGACTTTTTAATGCCATGGCATTATGAGCATAATCAATCATCAGAGTAAAGTCATCTGATACCTTTATCATTTCAATACGTCCCTTTACCTTGGCGCATTGGAGGGATCTTCTGATATCCTCCATAGAAACACCAAAATGAAGACAGATAGCAATGGCTGTCAACGCATTATATACACTAAAAATTCCCGGTGATGCAATTTGTGCATCCATGTTAATTAAACCGGAGGTGGTAAAATCCACCATTAATGCCCCTTGTGAGGTAACAAATTTAATATTTTCTGCCCTTAAATCAGCCCCTTCTTCCAATCCATAGGTTTCTATTTTACAGGCATGATTATTGATAATTTCCTTATAATGCTTATCATCACTGTTAACAATTCCTACACGACATTGACGAAACAGCAGACTTTTACAGGAAAGATAATGTTCAAAGCTATTATGCTCTCCCGGTCCTATATGATCTGCCTCCATATTAGTAAAAATTCCATAATCGAATACAAAGCCCTGCGTTCTGTGAAGCATCAGTCCCTGAGAAGATACCTCCATAACCACAGTATCACAGCCTGCCTCTGCCATTTTGGCAAAGGTTTCCTGAAGCAGATAAGATTCCGGGGTAGTATTTCCCGAGGGAATATGCTGATCCTGAATAATTGTTTCGATGGTTCCGATAAGTCCCACCTTTCTTCCTGCATTTTCCAAAATAGATTTTACCAGATAAGTGGTAGTAGTTTTTCCTTTTGTTCCTGTAATACCGATTACCTTAAGCTTATCTGCCGGATTTCCAAACCAGGCTGCAGAAATAAATGCAAGAGCATATCTGGTATCTTCTACACCAATAACGGTAATCTCTCCTTCTGTCTCTACTGCCTTACTTACTACTACTGCTGCAGCTCCTGCCTCTATGGCCTGATCTACCACACTATGCCCATCAAAATTCATTCCTTCTATACAAAGAAATAGACATCCCTTTTGTAATTTTCTTGAATCATAAACTACTGCTGTAATTTCCTTTTCCAAGCTTCCCTTTTCTATTTTATAATCCAACTTTTCTATTAGCTTCCTTAATTCCATAATTACTCCCTTTCCTTCACGAGTTAATTGGAAACATTACCTGTACCTTTTAGTCTCAGGTATGAAAAATAACAAGCGAACTCCCTTTTTGAGACTTCGCTGTGTTAATATCTTATGCAAACAACCTGATAATGTCATTATACAGTACAAATACCATTAAAACCATAAGCGCTACAAAACCGGCAAAATGTACCATTCCTTCTTTTTCCGGTGGAATAGGTTTCCCTCTTACGGCTTCAACCAGTAAAAATACCAATCTTCCTCCATCCAGGGCAGGAAAGGGCAGAAGATTTAAAACTCCCAAATTTACACTTAATAATAATGCAATATTACTAAGGTTTAATAATACTACCAGGGGTCCATATTCTGAAGACTCCTTGGCTACCTCACCAATTACCTGGGCGATACCTACCGGTCCGGCCAAATCATCTTTGGTTGCCTTTCCCTCAATCAGCATCCCCAGACTTTTAACAGTTGCCTTTAAGCTGTATCTTACTTCATAAAAGCTCAGCTTAAATAGATCCAGGCCTTTAGGCTCTACATATTCCATATACCCCTGCCAGCCAATTAAATACTTTCCGGCTGTTTCATCATATTTTGGGGTAATGGTAGCAGTATAAGTTTTCCCATCTCTTGTATACTCAATTTCAATAGGCTCTCCCTGATTACGATAAGTAATTAGGCTTACCTCTCTTGCCACTCGAATTCTTTCACCATTCATTTTTACTACCCGGTCTCCCGGAAGCATTCCTGCTTCCTCTGCCGGATACCCCGGCATCACTCCCTGAATGACAGGACTGTCAGATCCCCCCAGGCCTACGATTAAAATTCCCAGTAAAAAAGCAAGGATAAAGTTAAAAAAGGGTCCTGCCACTACAGCAGAAATTCGTGCCCCAACACTGGCTGCATTAAAGGAATTTTCTGATGGTCCGGCTTCTTCCTCATTTAAACCATCCTCTCCCTCAAACATACAGGCTCCTCCCAAGGGTAACAGACGAATGACATAATCCGTACCATTTTTATGAAAGCCTGCCAGCTTTGGTCCCATTCCTATTGCAAACTCTACCACATGAATACCATTCACCTTGGCTAAAAGATAATGTCCAAATTCATGTGCCAGAACAATTCCTCCAAAAATTAAAACAAAAAAAACTATCGTCATACTCACTACTTTCCTATTTTTTTATTAATAAACTGATATGCTTCCTGCTCTGTCTGCAGGATCTGGTCTAAATCAGGCTTTTCAATTACCCTATGTTGCTTCATAGCCTCCTTTATTAAGTCTACGATACCCAGATAAGAAATCTGCCTGTCTAAAAATAAACTCACAGCCCTTTCATTGGCTGCATTATAAATAGTGGGCATACTTCCTCCCACCCTTGCTGCTTCATAGGCCAAAGCCAGACCTTCAAAATTAGAAATGTCAGGTTTTTCAAAGGTCATATTTGCCAGCTGATAAAAATCTACCCGTTTCCCCTCCATTGGCATTCGTTCGGGATAAAATAAAGCATATTGTATAGGAAGCTTCATATCGGGAGTTCCCAGCTGGGCAATTACTCCTCCGTCTTTAAATTGCACCATGGAATGAATGATACTTTGGGGATGAACCACCACCTGTATCTGATCCAGCTCCACATCAAATAACCACTTGGCTTCAATTACTTCCAATCCCTTATTTACCAGAGTGGAG
>JAFYWD010000186.1 GCA_017558205.1 Lachnospiraceae bacterium
GGATTATTTATATATTCCTTTGGGAGGAAATCGTAAGGGAAAGCTTCGCCAATACATAAATATTCTGGTAGTATTTTTCCTGAGTGGTCTATGGCATGGCGCCAATTGGACCTATATGTTCTGGGGAGTACTGAATGCTGTTTATCAGTTGATAGCAGGTCTGCTGCAGCCATTGAGATACTTGCTGGTGAAGATACTGGGTATGAAAAGGGATTCCTTCAGTCACAGACTTTATCGTAGAGTAGGAGCCTTTTTGCTTTTTACCTGTAGTTCTGTATTCTTTCGTGCCGGCAGTCTGAAGGAAGCCATGGGAATCCTTCAAGGGATTGTATCCACCTGGAATCCCTGGATTTGACTGGATGGCAGTATTTATGAATGTGGTCTGGATAGTAAAAACTTTACGTTGTTAATTATCAGCATCGGAATCTTAATGGTAGCTGACGGATATAAGAACAGAAAGGTATTTCTGCATGAAAAACTGATGGTCCAGGAAGGCTGGTTCAGAGTTCTGTTAGCAGCCGGAGGAATTCTGGCAATCCTTGTCCTGGGAATCTGGGGTACGGGATATGACCGGACAAGCTTTATATATTTTCAATTCTAGGGGATAGTATGAAAAGAATTATAAAAAACAGTATCTGCCTTCTGGCTGTGATATTACTGGTGATAGGCGGACTTGTAGTAGGATCCGAGATCTTGGAACGCAAGGACAGTAAAAATAAGTTTTCCCAATTTTATGGGGACAATAGAGAATATGAGGTGTTGTTTTTTGGTCAAAGTCATGTTCTTAACGGAATTTTTCCCATGGAGCTTTGGAAGGATTACGGAATTACCTCCTATAATATGGCAGGTCATGGTAACCGAATGCCCTTAAATTTTTGGGTGATAAAAGCAGCCTTAGAGCATACAACACCTAAGGTTGTGGTTTTGGATACGGCTATGGTAGGCTTTGATGATAAGGCAACCTCCTTAGAGCAGCTTCATATTTCACTGGATGCCATTCCCTATAGTGATGTAAAGGAAGAGATGATACGGGACTTAGTGGAGGAAGAAGACAGAAGGATGGATTTTTTGTGGAAGTTTTCTACCTACCACAATAGATGGAACGATTTAAAGGAAGAGGATTTTCAGCCTTCCTTTACAGTGGAAAAAGGAGCAGAGAGCAGAATTAATGTGGCAGAACCTGCCAACAATCTGGAAACTGTCAATTCCTGGGAAAAAGGAGAGACTCTGGGAAGTGAATATTTGGAAAGAATACTTGTTCTTTGTGAGGAAAAAAATATTCCGATATTGCTGACTTATTTGCCCTTTCCTGATGATACCGGCTGGAGAGAGGAGGTAGAGCTGGCAAGACTCGTGGCTGAAAAATATGAGGCAGATTTTTTGGATTATGATACCTTGTTTCCCCTGGTAAATATTTTTACGGATTTTTATGACAGAGACTCTCATATGAACCCTTCGGGAGCAAAAAAAATTACTGCATATTTAGGAGAATATCTGACAGCCAACTATGGACTGGAAGATCATAGGCGGGATTCCTCTTATGATCTTTGGTGGAAGGAATATCAGGAATATTATGAATTTAAGCTGGAGAACTTAAAAAAGGAAGAGGAACTGAAAAA
>JAFYWD010000187.1 GCA_017558205.1 Lachnospiraceae bacterium
ATCCGCGTATACGGCTGTTATAGGAATTATATGC
This sequence comes from Lachnospiraceae bacterium, assembly GCA_017558205.1. Taxonomy (GTDB): domain Bacteria; phylum Bacillota; class Clostridia; order Lachnospirales; family Lachnospiraceae; genus SFDP01. The sequence continues at coordinate 35 of JAFYWD010000187.1, forward strand.
AGTGAACAGGAAAATGAACAACCTACAGATGGATTCTACCACTCTCCTGACAGGAGAATGTGGCTGAAATCAAGGGTTTTCGGGGATTGAAGAGAAGAGAAAAAAATGGTATATATAGAATGGCTGAGAATAACAGTTACTTATGTCTATTTATGTAAGAAGGAGTAAATCATAGGGAATGAAGGACCTGAAATTTATTATAGGCAAAAATATTAATCATCTTAGGACTAAGAAGGGAATTACCCAGCAGCAGTTAGGAGAGCAGCTGAATTATTCGGATAAGACAATATCTAAATGGGAAAGAGGAGAATCCCTGCCGGATATCGTGGTACTGAAAAATTTGGCAGATTTTTTTCAGGTAAGCCTGGATTATCTGGTGGAAGAGACTCATAAGATAAAAGGAATCAAACAGGAAAATCTGCAAAAAGAGAACAGAAGAAATTCTTATATCATTACGATCAGCAGTATCTTTATGGTATTTCTGGCAGCAATTCTTTTATTTGTGATATTAAAAATGGTAATTCCGGGAACAAACTATCCCTGGCTTTGTTATGCCTATGCTATACCGGCGGCAATTATTGTGTGGCTGGTATTTAATTCTATCTGGTTTAATCCCAGAAAAAATTATTTGATTATTTCTGCCTTGGTATGGTCGTTATTGGTAGCTCTATACTTTACTTTTTTTGTATCAGGCTACAAAATCTGGCAGCTGTTTCTGGTGGGAATTCCTGCCCAGGCTATTATTGTTATTTGGTCGAAGCTGCGTAATAAGCCGGAGGTTATGGAATAAAATCAGAGTTTTTTATTGGGAGGCTTTAAGTAAAGGCTTAAAGAATAGAAGAGCTTATCAGTATATTAAAATTGCCGGTACGAATCTAAGTACCGGCAATTACTGTTTTTTCATAATTATAAGATTTAATGTAACTATTTGGTATAGGTAGGAATAATTATGACTTAATTATTCATCTGATCCAAAAGGCTGATTTTCATGTCATACAGTCTGGGAGACAGATCCACGTATACCTTATGAGGATTCATTAAACGTCTTGTTTCATCCCAAAGGGTATTCAGCTCTTCCTGGCAGAAGGAGCGGATTTCCATGACGGAGGGAGATTCATAGACACATTCTCCCTTTAAGAAAATAGGAACTAATAATTCCTTCATCACATAGCTTCCTCCGGGAAGCTTTGTTTTTTTCCAGGGCTCTAAGGGATCAAATAATAAAAGAGTTTCTTTTTCATCAAAATGATCGTCTACCAGGGCAATAAGATCCGCCTTGATTTTTCCTGTTTCTTTTTCATAAATACGATAGATGGTTTTATTTCCCGGATTAGTAACCTTTTCTGTATTTTCAGACAGCTTGATTTTGGGAATGACAGTACCGTCGGGCTTTACCAGGCCTGCCAGCTTGTAAACACCGCCAAAGGAAGGACAATCCTTAGAGGTAATCAGATTGGTGCCTACTCCCCAGGAGGTAATGGTGGCACCCTGAGCCTTTAAGCTGTCAATTAAAAATTCATCTAAATCGTTGGAGGCAGAAATTATGGCGTCAGGAAAGCCTGCTGCATCCAGCATTTTTCTTGCTTTTTTAGACAGATATGCCAGGTCTCCGCTGTCCAGACGGATACCGTAGAAGGTTAAGGGAATACCGGCTTCTTTCATTTCCGTAAATACCCGGATGGCATTGGGAACACCTGATTTTAAGGTATCGTAGGTATCTACCAGAAGAATACAGGCAGAAGGATACATGTTGGCATAGGTTTTAAAGGCAGTATATTCATCAGGAAAACTCATAATCCAGCTATGGGCATGGGTTCCTTTTACAGGAACATCAAACAGTTGTCCCGCCAGTACATTGCTGGTACCGATACAGCCTCCAATCATGGCAGCTCTGGCACCATAGGTTCCTGCATCCGGACCCTGGGCACGACGAAGACCAAACTCCATAATACCATCTCCCTTGGCGGCATAGCAGACACGGGAAGCCTTGGTGGCAATCAGACTCTGATGATTGATAATATTTAAAATTGCAGTTTCAATCAGCTGTGCCTCCATAATAGGTGCAATTACCTTAATCATTGGCTCTCTGGGAAACATTACACTTCCTTCAGGGATTGCATAAATATCCCCGGTAAAGCGGAAGGTAGAAAGATAGTCCAGAAAATCAGCTTCAAATATATTCAGGCTTGCCAGATAGTCAATATCCTGTTTGCTGAATCTGAGATTTTTGATATAGTCAATGACCTGTTCCAGACCGGCGCTGATGGCATATCCACTGTCCTGAGGATTATTCCGGTAAAAAGCATCAAAAATAACGGTTTCATTTTGATCCTTATTTTTAAAATAACCCTGCATCATGGTAAGCTCATATAAATCGGTTAATAATGTTAAACTGTGATTGTGCATAACTTGCCTCCTGATAAAATATGATGAAGGAATCCGTATTTACAATCATTTCCAACAACAAGTGGGCATGGTGATGAAAAACAACCGGGAATCTTCATCTTAGAATTGTGTATTATTGGGTAAAATATTAATCTATGACTGTGATAATAACATAATTTTCAAGGTTTTGTTGGTAATCATTGTTATTATTAATGTACTATAGTAACGGAAATTCAAAGATTAAACTATTACGCAGTATAAATTATTTAAGCATTAAAGCTATCTTACTAAAAAACTCAGATACTTACAAGGAATAAGTTAAAGCTATATGTAATTAAACGTAACAGTTCAGTCATGACCAATCACAATGCTGATTGGTCATGAGAGAAAGAGTAAATATAGAGAAAGCATCTCCCGGCTCGCTGAAAGCGACTTTAAATTCGGGAGATGCTCGTAACAGGAAGCCGAAGGCTGAACTGTTACAATTAAACATAAGAAAAGCTCCCCCAATTACGATTTTAATATTCAAAATCAATTTTTGGAGCTTTTTAAATAAAAGATTGTAGAACATCCAAATTTCCGGGTTATAGAGGGTTATTTCATTTAAAAAAATTTAAATTAGGATGTTATAATAAAAATTTTTCCAAAAGCTCCAAGATGATCAGTAATTTTTGGATATTTATTTAATAATAAGCTATGATTTGCTCCAATTTTTCACTTGGAATGATCTTTGTACCGGAATTTTTATCATTTTGAGGAGGTGATTGGATACTTTTCTATTATTTGTGCAATTAATATCCAAAAGCTTGTAGATAAGGATAATATAGGCGTAAAGAAGTTTGTATGTTTTGCCGGAGTATTTCAGACGGTGTAGAGTTAATTGTATTAAAAAGAAGAAAGAGTAAAAATTGGTGTAACAGTTCAGCCATGACCAATCACTTTGCTGATTGGTCATGTGAGAAAATGTAAATACAGAGAAATTGGCTTATTTTACCAAGCGAATTAGGTTGACAAAAGAAAAAAGCTAAGATAGAATAAGCAAGGTTAGTAATTACTAATCTGCATAAGTATATACTAACCAATGTATTTTCAGAAACTTCTATTTTTTTTAGAAAGGGGTTAGAAATAACTAACCAAAGGGATGAGAAATATAAAAACCTATAGAATTACCTTCATACTTTTAGGATTATTAATTTTATTATCCTTTTTATCACTATTCATAGGAGTGATAGAGGTGGATATATCAGCTTTGCTTAAGGGGGATGTAGAACAATGGAATATCTTCCTGGTTTCCAGATTGCCGAGATTGTTAGCGATTCTTTGTACGGGAATAGGAATGAGTGTATCGGGATTAATCATGCAGCAGCTGTGCATGAATAAATTTGTGTCACCTACCACAGGGGCTACGCTTTCTTCTGCCAAGCTGGGAATATTAATTGCACTGGTCTTTCTTCCCGGATCAACTCTTTGGGGAAGAGCCATATTTTCTTTTGTGTTTGCCTTATTGGGAACCTGGATTTTTGTGTGGTTTATTCAAAGTATTAAGTTTAAGGATACCATTATGGTTCCTTTGATAGGGATTATGTTTGGAAATATTATTGGAGGAATTACAGGCTTTCTTGCTTACCGGTATGAGATGACACAGGCTTTGACTTCCTGGGAATCGGGACATTTTTCACTGGTTTTAAGAGGAAGATATGAGATTGTGTATCTGGTACTGCCTTTGATTATTCTGGCATTTATTTTCTCCAGTCACTTTAATATTGTGGGAATGGGAAAAGAGTTTTCTTCGAATCTGGGTGTAAATTACAAGGTGGTTTTAGTCATGGGCTTATCCATTGCAGCAGCAATTACGGCAAGTATTGTGGTAGTAGTGGGCTCTATTTCATACATAGGTCTGATTATACCTAATATTGTGGCCTTGTATAAGGGTGATAAGCTAAGCGGAACATTGCCGGATACTGCTTTGCTGGGAGCCTTGTTTGTTCTTATCAGTGATATGCTGGCAAGAACCATTATTGCACCTTATGAATTACCCATTTCCTTTGTAATAGGAATTATTGGAAGTCTGATGTTTATTGCCATCATTTTCCATAAGCTTAAAGGAGGAAAAAAGTTACAGAAGGGAGTGGGAATCAATGGAAATAAATGCAGCTGCTCTTAAGGAAAAAAGAAGAATGTTATGGATTTTGGGAGCCTTGGTTCTTTTGTCCATAGTTTTCTATATGACCATAGATGTGAATCTTTCCAACAGTAAATTTTTGGCTTTTTCTATGAAACTAAGGACTCCTAAAATGGTGGCTATGGTGGTAGCAGCCTTTGCCATAGGGGCAGCCTCTATTGTATTTCAGTCGGTAATTAATAATACCATTGTTACCCCCTGCCTTTTAGGAATGAATTCTTTATATACCTTAATTCATACAGTTATCTATTTCTTTTTTGGTGCTGCCAGTATTTTTGTGGTAAATGCCAAGGCGTCCTTTCTTTTGGATCTGGTGATGATGGTGGTAACAGCGACGATTATCTATGGGGTGCTGTTTAAAAAAACAAATTACAATATTCTTTATATTTTACTGATAGGGACTGTGTTATCCTCCCTTTTTGGCTCCATGCAGGAAGCTATGATTCGTGTAATGGATCCCAACGATTACGATAATCTGCTGCTGACCCTGGTAGCCGGCTTTGACAATATTAATGGAGAAATTATTGTCTTATGTATTGTTTTGTTGCTGCTGGTGGCGTTTTTTCTGAGGAAGGATATTGCGTTGCTGGATGTGATTACCTTGGGAAAGCATCAGGCGATCAATCTGGGAGTTGATTATGATAAATGTATCCGCAGAATGCTGATAGGAGTAACGATTTATATTGCCATTGCCACGGCTATGGTAGGACCGGTTTCATTTTTGGGACTGATTTTGTCAAACCTATCAAGGCAGCTATTAAAATCCTACCGCCATACCTATCTGATTTTAGGGGCTTCCATGATAGGAATGCTTTCCCTGGTAGCAGGTCAGATTTTGGTGGAGCATGTGTTTACTTATGCAATTCCGGTAAGTATATTTATCACCCTGGGAGGTGGAATTTACTTCCTGTTTTTATTACTTAGTGCAAAGAAAGGATAAGGCTATGACAATCGAAAGGCTTAAGAAAAAATATGATGGAAAATCTGTAGTAAAGGATATCAGCTTTGAAATTCCCAAAGGAAAAATTATTTCTTTGATTGGACCCAACGGAGCCGGAAAATCTACAGTAATGGGGATGATTTCCCGTTTGATTGCAAAAGATGGGGGAAACATCAAGTTTGAGGATAAGGATCTGGCAAAATGGAAAAGCAAGGAGCTGGCAAAAAGACTGGCTATTTTAACACAGCATAACAATGTTCAAATGAAGCTGACGGTAAGAGAGTTGGTAGCCTTCGGAAGATTTCCATATTCCGGCAGCCATTTAACGGCAGAAGACTTAGAAATGATAGATAAAGCTATCGAGTATATGGAATTAAAGGAATATGAAAACCGTTTTATTGATGAATTATCAGGCGGACAAAGACAGAGAGCTTATATTGCCATGGTAATTGCCCAGGATACGGAGTATGTACTTTTAGATGAGCCTACTAATAATCTGGATATTTACCATTCCACCAATATGATGAAAATGGTAAGAAGATTATGTGATGAGCTGGGAAAAACAGTGGTTCTTGTACTCCATGAATTAAATTATGCAGCCTTTCATTCGGACTATATCTGTGCCTTTAAGGACGGAAAAATTGCAAAGTTCGGAACAGTGGAAGAGGTAATAACAAAGGAGGTTCTGTCTGAAATTTATAATGTTGAGTTTGAAATTATGAAAATTGCAGGCAAGCCTTTAACAATCTACTATTAAAAAGATATTTACAGAATGTGAGAATTCCTCAGGTTCTTTAAATATAAATAATGATTTATTACCACAATAAGTGGAAGAAAAAAGGAGTAAATTATGAAAAAATTAGGTTTATTTATGATGGCAATGGCACTTTCCCTAGGAATGGTGGCATGCTCAGGAAATACTGCTTCAGAAAGTCAGGAGGAAGTAGCAGCTTCTACCCAGGAGACTTTAGAAGAAGCTTCTGAAGAAGGTGCAGAGGAAGAAATGGCACAGGCCCTCGAAAGTATTACAGTAATGAGTGTAAATGCAGAAGGAGAAAAGGAAGAGGTAGAAGTACCCTTTAATCCTGAAAAAATTGTAACCCTGGATGCGGCCAGTCTGGATATTTTATCAAATCTTGGTTTAACAGACAGAGTGGTAGCCAGCATTACACCGGAAGCATATCTGGAAAGCTATGTAACAGAGGCAGTAAATGTAGGAACAGCCAAAACCTTTGACTTAGAGGCTATTATGGAAACAGAGCCTGACCTGATTTTTATGGCAGGAAGAGGTGTAGACTACTATGAAGATTTAACCATGATTGCACCGGTAGTACGTCTTATGATCGAAGGCAATGTAGTACAGGGAACTTATGATAATTCCATGACCATAGCATCTATTTTTGGTCTGGAAGAAGATATGCAGGAAAAGCTTAGTGCATATGATGAAAGAATTTCTGCCCTGCAAAGCTTTGCTGAAGGAAAAAATGCCATTGTAGGTATTTGTACCGGCGGTGGATTTAATGTAGTGGGCAATGACGGACGTTGTTCCATTATTGGAAATGAACTGGGCTTTGAGAATATTGGTGTAGAAGCTGAAGCAGATACCTCATCTCACGGAAATGAAGCCAGCTTTGAATTTGTAGTGGAAAAAAATCCGGATTATATTTTTGTACTGGATCGTGATAAGGCTACAGAAGCAGAAGGTGCCCAGCTGGCAAAGGACATTATGGAAAATGAGTTAATTATGTCTTTGGATGCCTATAAAAACGGAAATCTTATTATTATGGAAAATCCCGGAGTGTGGTATAAGGCAGAAGGTGGATTTACCGCCCTTGGCATCATGCTGGAGGATCTGGAAAAGGTATTATTGAAATAAGTAGTTTTAAAAAAAGTACTTGTAAAATAGAAATGTTCTAGTTGGAAAAATAGGAAAAAGCAAAAGGCTGTTATTTCGGAAGATGGGGTTATCTTTTGAAATGACAGCCTTTTGTATATTGTATAAGGATAGGGAGGAGAAAGAGGTATTTGTGGTGTCGAGTAATTAGTGGGAGTACAATAGTGAGTGGTACTTGGGGAGAGTAATGGAGGATATTATTGGTAGTTGGAGAGAGGTTGAGTTCAAATTGGAGCATATATGATAAAAAAGAAAGAAAAGTTCCAAAAAGAAGTTCATCTCTGTCTTTAAGACAGACAAAGATATGTCTTTTGGAGCAAATAGAAAAAAGATGATTTTTTACTCCAAAAATTTCGGTATAAATTGGAGATTTTTTACAATTTTTTTAAATGAGCTCCAAATAAGTAAAAAGTTTGGGGAGAATTATAGAGATAATTCGATCGTAGACTGGTAGATTTGGATATTTTTTATTGAATTTATTTTAAAAGCTCCATTATATACATCGTATTCTCTTGTTATATTCCTTGTAACGAAGTAGTTAGACCTTGGAATCGTGGTTTTAACTGAAAAAATGAAATTATGTTTATTGAAGGGAGGCCTATATGGTGTGAAGGCTTTCTTTTTTTATGCAATTTTCGTAAATATCCGATACCTTCATAGTAACTGTTTATGCCTATACCGAATGCTTATAAGTTAACCTATCCAGGAGATAAAATATCAAAATAATACTAAATTGCTAGGAAAAAGCAAGATATATAAAAAAGTAGACAAAAATTATTAAAAATTTAGAAATTGTTTATATTTATAATATGCAGTTTATGTTATCTTAATGATACATCAAGGGAATAAGGTACGAAGGAGGAAGGAAATGTTTAAACACAATTTGAAATGCAAAAAAGTAATAGCAGCAATTTTATCAGCTGCTGTCATTTCATCCAATTTAGCCGGTGCCCTGCCGGTTATGGCAGTTTCATCTAATTCATTGGAAACAGAAACTGTGGTAGAACAGATAGTGGATGAAACTGAGACACCGGAGGATCATGAAGGGCATGATCATGAAGAGGAGTTATCTTCTATTAGTGGAGCCGAACTATTAGCTGTGGTTGAGCCTGAATCAGCAGAAGAACCACAGGTAGAAATGATTCCGGTAGAGACAGTGGCAGAAGTACAGCCATTGGCAGAGTCAGATGCTATTGTTTGGGATGAAGATAAAGAGAATGTAAAATTACCTAAGAGATACAGTTCCGAAAAACAGGGATTTACACCGGCTGTTAGAAATCAAGGTGGATATGGTAACTGTTGGGCTCATGCAGGAGTTGCCTGTCTTGAGATAGGGATGATTAGGAATAAGTTAAATGGAAACACAGCACCCAGAGACTTTAGACTTTCTATACCACATGCTATCTATTACGGTTATCGTCCCGTTAATGATCCATTAAAATTGAATGAGGATGATACAACTGCTAATTCTCAATCAAGTGTTAGCTATATGCTGTCAGCCGGTGGAGCCCCCGGATATATAGGAACAACTACTTTATGTTGGCTAGGTCCGGTATTACACGAATCTTTTAGTGATTTTCCTGAATTGTCCAGTATCTATGGAACTGTAGAGTTAGGAGTACCATTGGCAACAGAAGACAGAGCATATGGGAATAGAGTTGCTACTGTTACTGAATTGGTAGAAATGGAAGGAAATGAAAGGGAAGATATTAAGAAGGCTATTTTAAAATATGGAGCAGTGGCTACGTCACATAATTCTAATGGTAATGATTTTAATCTTGAACATTCATCAAGCTATTCACCTAATGGAGGAAATACTAATCATGCAGTTACTATTGTGGGGTGGGATGATGAGTTTTCTAAAGATAAATTTAATCAGAAACCATCTAAGAACGGTGCTTGGCTTATTAGAGATAGTGCCGGTGAAACTAGGGGAGAAGCCGGTTATTTTTGGCTTTCTTACTATGACAAAATTATGTCTGCTGATGTAGGAGTTGCATTTAAGGTTGAAGCTGCTAATAAGTATGATAATAATTATTTTTATGATCTTCCAAATAGGGAGTTTTCTACGGTAAGTACCAGTAAAGACTCTTCTCTTGAAGTGGCAAATGTTTATAAGATTCAAGGGGAAAAGGAGTTGGTAAAGGCAGTACAGTTTGACTTATATCAGGATTGTTATAGTTATGAGGTGCAATTATACTTGAATCCTAATAAGGATGATCCATCCTCCGGAACACCACTGCTTACTAAATCTATTTCTGGTAATAAAAAGTTAAGAGGGACTTATACCGTAGACCTAGAAGAACCGAAATGGGTAAATAAAAACGATACAGTTGCAGTTTGTCTTACCATCAAAGCTACAGCAGATTCCTTTAGCCCTATGGCAGAAACAGACAGAAATACGGCAAGTATAGAGGAGAGAAGTTACTACAGAGTAAATAAGACAACGTGGATAGATTGTGCAGACGAAAATAAAGGAAACTTTTTCCTGAGATTATTTACCAGTGATGATAAAAATGGTGTAGGTAATACTCATGAACATATTTGGTCTGATACCTGGGAGTATGATGGAGATTATCATTGGCGTAAATGTACGGGAGCAGGTACCTGTGATGCCGGACCTAAGGAAGCAGGAAGGGATTATCAAAAGCATGGTGGCGGTGACTCCACTTGTAAGGAAAGAGCAGTATGTACAACTTGTTCTCAAGCATATGGATATTTCCTCGATTATGACCATGTAGGTGATACTCAGTGTACTGTATGTTTACAGACTATAGACCCTAAGGATCGTAAAGGTGTTGAAAATCTACTGTATAATTTTAAAACTACTGAAGATGAGCCATTTTCTTCTACAGTAGGAGATAAACCCAGATTACTGATTTTCTTTAATACAGACTGTACAAGAAGTCAAGCCACCTTAACATCTTTAACAAGTGAAGAGTTGTCAGGAGTGGATATTGTTGCTGTGGATGTGGGAGTAAATTCAAAAGAAAAAGTACAAGAATTTGTGGACTCCTACTCTATATATCCAGGAACCAAGGATATTA
>JAFYWD010000188.1 GCA_017558205.1 Lachnospiraceae bacterium
AAATAATGCTTTAAAAAGCCGACGAAACAAAAAATATGTATCGGGTAATGCCCTATACAATTCCTATGTTTCTGAACAATGCCGGAACATCGCTGCCTTACAAAAGCTGTTAGCATTGGTATCTGGTTTCGAGATAAATTTAGATATTCCCACCATCCAGTTATTAGTGGCAGATTGTGCCTTACACCTTTTTGTACATAAAAATAATCTGCCAATTACTGAAAGAAAAAATCTATTATTACAATTTTTAAATGGCAACCTTTCTATTGGTGAATACGACAAATTAGTTGATGCCTTAATTGACAATAAAGAATCAGCAATATGTTTTTGTCAGTCCTATCCGTTATTATTTTGTACGGAATACATTTATGAAGCCAACGAGGATATCTTAGGCTTACTCTATATTTCCTGCAAAAACATAGGAAATCGAAAAGCTACCGGCTCCTACTATACCTCAACAAAGGTTGTTAAAACACTTATAAGTAAACTTAACTTTCATGAATCACAAAAAATACTTGATCCTTGCTGTGGAACCGGAAATTTCCTTCTGCAATTACCTGACCACATTACCTTTGATTCAGTTTTTGGTAATGATACAGATTCTACCAGTGTTAAAATAACAAGACTGAATATGGCTCTAAAATACGGTGTTCCAATTGTATCAATTTTTGAGCACATCACTGAGCTTAATTATTTAACCAATTACAAGGCTACCTATTTCCAATATATCATTGGGAATCCTCCCTGGGGCTATGAATTCTCAGAGGATGAAAAACTGGAACTAAAAACCATATTTAAAACATCTTCCGGCAAAAATATTGAATCATATGATATTTTCATCGAACAAGCCCTTAACCATCTTTCTGTTCATGGACACTTAGCCTTTGTACTTCCGGAGGCAATACTTACCGTAAAAACACACACTGATATCCGAGAACTAATTTTACAAAACTGTTCCATAAAGAATCTTGATTTCTTAGGTAATGCTTTTGATGGTGTTCAATGCCCTTGCATCATTCTTGATTTAGAATATACTCATGCTCAACTCTCAACCATAGGTATGAATGTCAATACCTGTACAAATTCGTTTACAATAAATACAGACCGTAAGACATGCTCTGAGTATTTTAGTTTTACAACAACAGATGACGAATATAATGTAATGAATAAGATCAAAAATATAGAAAATGTTGCGTTCTTATTAGGTAATGCAGATTTTGCCTTGGGTATTGTAACCGGGAATAATAAAGAATATATTTCCGATAAGAAAAATTCCGAAAATGAAATGGTCTTGAAAGGAGCTGATATAAACAAATATCATATTAATCCAACAACCAATTATATTATTTTCAAACCGGAAAGTTTTCAACAAATTGCACCTACCGAAATGTATCGTGCACCGGAAAAACTGCTATATCGTTTTATAAGCAGCCAATTAGTCTTTGCCTATGATGATAAACAAACACTTTCTTTAAACAGCTGTAATATTGTCATTCCTAAAATACCGGGAATGAAAATAAAATATGTATTGGCTATACTCAATTCCAGAGTTGCTCAATTCATTTTCAAACGCCAATTCAATTCTGTAAAAGTATTACGCTCACATATTGAAAGCATTCCGATTCCAGTTGTCGATGAAGCTACTCAGGATATGATTATTTCCGTAACCGAAAAATTAATTACCGGTCTTGCATTAAAAGAGGCTGAAATTTTATATGACGAGCTCGATACACTGATTGCAAATATATTCCATCTGAATGCTTGCGAAATAGAAATTATTAAAAAAGTAGTAGATAAAGAAAATAAATTCCTTTAAACATAATACAAAACCCCGAAGCAGCTTTTCTTCTGCTCCGGGGTCTGTCATTTAATCAGCTTCAGTTTTTAATTATTTTATACCAAACATAACTGTTTTATAACCATTAAATTTACCCTGACCGATGATATCAATATAACCAATACCTTTGTTAAGATTCATACGATAACGTACAATATAATCCTCTCCTGCTTTTAGCTTTTTACCGCCAAAGGATACTACCGGTACCGGTTTTTGAGGACTGGCATTATATTTTTGTGCAGCAATCACTTTAACATCTGCATTGTTCATAGACCCGTTCTTAATTTCATATTCATAGGAAACGGCTGATGAATTTGTTCGTCCTGCTAACTCTCCTATGGGAGTCAAAGTAGCTTTTGCCTGACCGGGCTGGATATTATTTTCATAGGTTACCTTAAATGCTTTTCCAACCTTTAAAGCATATCCATCAGCAGTTCTTACTGCCTGAACAGCAGGTGTTAAAGCTTTTCCCGTATATTCCACAGTATTTACATATAGGGCAACTGTTTCTTCATTGAAGTCCCAAGGCATAATATCAAATTCTGCTGTTTTACTTCCGCTGTAATTACCTTTGAGTGTAACGGTTATTTTTGCCTTACGGGCATCTGTAGACACCTTAGTATTATTGGTATACTTCAAACTATAGTCGATACCCTCTACAAGTAATTTATCACCATGGTATACCTGAACCTCCGGTTTAATTGCTTCTCCTGTATATAGCTGCTGTCCAATTGAGGAAATACAAATTTCTTCAGCTACTGCTGTTTTATTCTTCGCAATCTTATATTTAATTGTTTTTGAACCCTGATATAAATCACAGGTTCCGATTACCGTAACAGTAGCAGTTCCTACTTCTGTATTATTACTATATACCAGATAGTAGTCTTCTCCTTCATTCAATACATTGCTTCCTGCTTTCACAGTTACCTTAGGTTTACATGGCAGGCCATTATATACATACTCTGTCTTCTCTGCCACCATGGAAATATTCTTGGGTGTATTCCCTACTATTGTGAAGGGTGCATATGCATAACCGTTGTAATTACCTTTAAAGCTAATGTACACAGTACCTACCGAACCAATTCCTCCACGGTTATTGTAGTAGCCATCAATAATATAATCTTTATTTTTCTTTAATGTCTTATTTCCAAGCTTTACAACTACACCGGGCTTAATTGCTTTGCCATTATTATACTTGGCAGTATTATTGTCTCCTACCGTTACTTTCGCAAGATTAGAGATATTCTGAGGGTAAATATAAAAATAATATTTCTTTTCTCCCTGATAAATTCCCTTTCCTTTAATCTTAATCTCTGCCCGTTTCTTATAAGTTTTCGTTATCTCTGTATTATTCTTATAGGATACTGTAAAATCAACATTTTCCACCAAATTTATACCGGTATCGTAATCCTTTAATACTACCGTAGGTTTTTTAGCTGTTCCGTCGTAATACTGCGTAGAAATCATATTCTCGACAGATACATTGGAAATTTTTCTTTTTCCAATTTTAAAGGTCTTTTTCAAAGAACCTGTATACCTACCTTTACCAATTAACTCTATGGTAGCCGTTCCGATTTTTACATTATTTGATATTACAAGATAATAATCGGAACCTTCGGAAAGATAAGCTGTATAGGTACGTTTTCCGCTCTTATATTTGTAGGAAACAGAAATAGAGTTAGGTCTTACTTCTTCTCCCGTATATGCTACATCTGTAATTTTCCCAATCTTAGCTTTTCCGATATTATAACAGATTTTATAAGGTACTGTCTGTGACATACCCTCATATTCTGTTCCTTCTTTTCCCGTTACCGTCAGCCGGTAATTAGAGCTGATTACATTTGTACTGCTGGACGGATAGCTTACTGTATAATCCTGATTTAGTTTTAGTAAAGTACCATTACAACGTACCTTTACTACCGGCTGTATTTTTTTACCGGTATAAACCTGATCATTAATGTCCTCTATCTCAAAAGGTGTATATGTCTTTACGATAAGCTCTGTCCTGATACTTTCATCCTTATTTCCCTCTTGGACGGATAAGTAATAGGATTGATCAGAATCTAAGGAGCTTGTATAAATCAGCTGAAGTTTTCCTTCTTCATTCAACGAAACCTGAGGATAAGACAGCTCACTTGTGGAAGTGGCTGTTGAATATAATTTAAAGCTGGTTTCCCCTTTAAAATCAGTTGGATTCTCAAGCACAAAGGTTGCTATACGTTCATCCTGGGAGGTGAATTTGTACAACGGATTATCAAAATAGGCCGCTGCCGTCTGTGTTGTATAAACATTAACCTTCAGACTGGTACTAATATTTCCTGCCCTTACACGGACATAGGTTACACCCTTTCCAACCGCTGTAACTACTGCCGTTTTTCCGTCTTCCGTTACATTCACAGCTGCAACGCTGCTGTCTGCAACTGTCCATTGTATCTCATCTGTATTTGTTGCGTCTGCAGGATAAACATTAAGCTTCACTTCACTTTCTGTACCTGCTTCTACTGTGATTTGATTCGGTACAATCTCCATACTGCTAATAGGATTATTTACCACAACCCGACATTCTGTGGTAAGCTCCCCTATCTTTGCAACAAGTGTAGTTTCTCCGATACCAACTGCTTCAATCAGATCATCCTTTACACGGATAATTGCAGTATCCTGAGAAATCAGTTCGGGAACCATGGTACTATTTTCCGGCATAATAAGAATCTCCGGTTTAGCAACTGCTCCCACACCTTCTAATTCGATTACAGGATAAACAAAACGTATTCTTTCTGTAGCTACATCTGTAACAGTAACCGTACACTGGGAAACAATCTGCTCATTATCTATAGCACGAACTGTAATAACTGCTTCCCCTTTAGCATGTGCAATTAAATATCCTTCATTACTGATGGATGCTATGTCAGAGTCACTGCTGGACCATGATAATTCACTATTTTTAACACCTACCGGTACAACTGTTGGTGCAAACAGATATCCTTCACCGATTCCCAATTCTAAATTCTGAGGAATAGTAATACCCTGAGTTCTGTTTGCTGTTGCAAAGCATGCAATCACTTCTACCGCTTCATTAGGCATTACAAAAACTGTTTCTTCATTTTGGGAATCTGCAAAGGTACCGCCTCCTACACTTTCCCAATGTGTAAATACATAACCTTCATTAGGTACTGCTTTGATCGGAATCTCTGTATTTGTTTCATAGCTTTCAGCATAGTAGTATAAATCATTCTCCACAATTCTTCCGGCATCTTCCGATTCCACACGGATTGAGAAAAGATTAGTTTCTACCATATCAGGTAATTCACCATCTAATACAATCATAGTCTCATTGTTCAGGCCGTTCCATTCATCTGTGGAAGTAGAAACCTTTACATAAGCTATACTACACTCTGTAAGCTGAGACATGGGACATAACAAGGTAATACTGCTTGTTCCAGGAATATCATCTTTACATGAGTAGTCAAATACTAAGGTACCGTTTTCAATATCATCTGCTAAAACCTTAACCTTTACGTCAGATGCTGCAACATTGCTGTTATTATGTAAAATAAATGACATGTATTCGGTATTTGCTAACAGAACTCTTTCACCCAGTTCTATTTCAATATCCGTATAACCAACATTTAATATCTCCTCAGCTGTTGAAATATCTGCTGATTTATCTCTTACGTAAATACTTAATTCTCTTGTATTTTCACCATATTCAGGCAGCATACATGAAAGAGTCAATGTTTTTGTTTCACCGGCTTCTATTCTTACTCCATCACAGGAAGTAACCTCTGAACCAATTACAACCTCCAGATCCTTCAACGCTGTATTTCCTGAATTGTATAAAGTAATCTCTGTCTCCAGTGCTTTTCCGGGCATCACTTCATTTAAATCATAATCAACAGAAATTAACTGAAGCTCTGCTCTCTCTATACCATTTGTTTCTCTCAGCTCTGATAACAGAACTGCTCCGCCTTCTCCGTAACGGGTTACCTGATAAGAAACATATCCCTTATTTTCATCACTATAACCGCTAAGATAGGAGATAATTGGCTCTTCTTCCTCAATTCTTTCCCACTCATAAACTCCGGACCATCGGTCATTCTTAAATTCTGTGGTAAAGATGGAAAGCTTTGTATCATCATCATAAGAACGGTCTGTCCAAACAATCATGGGAACATCACCTTCCACGATAGCATATTCACAATTTATACCAGAAGCTGCATATTCTTCAGATGTAAAAACATATTGTGCTTCTGTTACATCTGAAGTTGTATATCTGTAATTATCTTCCTGACACCAGAAAAGTGCATCCTCTGTTCCCAGCTTAGCAAATTTCGGATTTTCATCCATTGTTACATCTGAGGTTTCTTTTGATACAACAAGTGTCCCTCCATTCTGTGTAAGAAGATTGGAAATCATATATAATTCTCTGTCTGACAGTGTAGCATAATCATTATCCGTATCCAAAACATAAGCCGCACTTACCATACCATCCAGCATACCGATATCCATAGCGGAAACCAGGATATTTCCGATAACCTTTTGTGTTCCCTGATTCCAATCATTTCCATCATTTACAGCATAATGTAAGATGGTATTACCAATCTCATTGGCGGAAAGAGAACCATCTGCAATAAAGATATTATTTGAGTTTGTATACCAGGCAATCACCGGAGTTGAACCATCCACTGTAATTCTGGGAACAAGATCACCGATTTCATCCTCTGTAATCATAACAGGCTCAGTTACTGTATTAGTAGTGGTATCAAGCTCTAAATAACAGATATCTGAAGATGCAATCATATCAGTTACTGTACTCTGAGTCACATCCTTTTCACTAAATACAGTATTACTATGCTGTGATACAATATGAATTTTATTGCCATTTACAGCTACGTCAAAGTTATAATCTGCTTTTCCGTCATCCATTAAAGCAACAGGATTAGACCATTCACCTTCAGAAGCTTTATAAGAATACACAATGTTGGTTCTGTTAAGAGCATTTCTCTCTTCATTATCCTCTAACCAGAAACGATATGCCTTTCCGTTAGCAGATACCATAACCGGTTTAGCATCTACATAAACATTGGAATTGGTAGTAGTTTCTGCTGCCGGCATAGCAGTAGTTTCCAGATAATCTCTGGGAGTAAGCTCATAGGATGAAATATCATATAATCCCTCCAGATAAGCAGTTCCTTCTGCTGCTGTCCGTGGAGCGTTACTATCATATAAGGTCCATGTTTTTTGTGCAATTTCAAAGCTGTTGTGATATAAAACTGCATGTACTTCTACTGATGCTTTGGCCTGCAAGGTTACCGTATAATAATCTCTTGCAAAATCAGCGGAATATTTCAAAGTACCTTTTCCCTGTACTCCTGCTGATAAAAGACCGCTTGCACCTGCACCTAATTCTGCATAGAGGGCAACAGATGGTTCAAATTTTCCCTGTGTTATCGTTAATTTTACATTTGTATCCTTGATAATACCTGCCTCAAAGGTACCTTCTGCCCCCAGCTCTGCTCCTACCTTAAGGTATAATGGTACCCAGCCTACAAAAAATGTGTGCGTATAAGAGGCTTCTCCCTTTGCTGCAAGTACAATTCCTACATTTACCTGAAGCTGTCCATCCTTCAGATAACCTTCTCCGTAACCGCTGACAGACATTCCGATGCTGGCATTACCGGCTCCGAAGCCAATAGGTCTTCCTCCAAATGCTTTTCCTGCACTGGATCTGTTAAGTACCGTCTTCTGATACTCCTCTTTCGTAGTTCCCCAGTCTTTATTTTTATCCTTATTGATTGCTACCTTAACCTTACCATCCTGATCGATTTCAATTTCAATAGGAAGAAGCTCAGG
>JAFYWD010000189.1 GCA_017558205.1 Lachnospiraceae bacterium
CCGGAGGAGAACAGCAAAGAGTAGCGATTGCCAGAGCCTTAGCCAAAAATCCCAAGCTTCTTCTTTGTGATGAACCTACAGGGGCTTTGGATTATGCAACGGGAAAACAGATTTTACAGCTACTGCAGGAAACCTGTCGGAAGGACGGCATTACAGTAATTTTAATTACCCACAATTCAGCCTTGGCTCCCATGGCGGACAGGCTGATTCGGTTTAAAAGTGGGAAGGTTGTGGAAATGACTACCAATGCAGCACCCACACCTATTGAAGAAATTGAATGGTAAAAAAACAGAAAGAACAGTGATAATGAGGGAGAAGTATGTGGAAAGCATCCGTAAAGGATATTCTTAGAACCATAGGAAAAGAAAAAAAGAGATTTTTTTCCATTATGGTGATTACCATTTTGGGAGTTACCATGATGACAGGCTTACAGGCCGGCTGCGAGGATTTACGATTATCTGCCGACAGATTTTTTGATGGGCAGCAATTATTTGATATCAGTATTATGTCCACCTTGGGATTGACTACGGAGGATGTGGAGGCTATAGCCTCTATGGAAGGGGTAGAAAGGGCAGAAGGCGGTTATAGTGAGGTGGTTCATACGAAAAAAGGAACCATAAATAAAACAGCTGAGATGAAGGTATTTTATGAAAATGGTCTGAATCTTCCTTATATATTAGAGGGACAGTTACCTCAGGCTGACAACGAAATCGCAGTAACCGGAGCTTATTTACAGGATACAGGAAAAAAGATAGGAGACTGGCTGGAAATTGAGGAAATTATCAAGGAGAAGGAGACTGATGAAGAAGAGGAGTCTGAGGACCTGGAGGAGGAAGAGACTCCCAATTTCCCTATTACCAAATTTCAGATTGTAGGTACGATTATTGACTCCATGGATATTAATAATGCGGAGGGTTCTGCCGCTTTTCGTGCCACTCCCAATGCGGATTATACATTTTTTGTAGTGCCGGGGGCAGTGGAAACGGATGTTTTTACCGCAGTATATATGACACTGGAGGGCTTACAAGAGCTAAATTCTTATTCTGCAGAATATGAAGACCGGTGTCAGGCTGTGATTGATAAGATAGAAGCAGAAATCATGGCACAAAGAGAAGAGGCCAGATATTTACAGGTAACAGAAGAGGCTTATGAAAAAATTGAAGAAAAAGAAGTAGAAATGCTGGAGGAATTTGCCAAAGCAGAGGAAGAGCTGGAGGAGGCAAGAGCAGAGCTGGAAGAAGGAAAGGCCAAGCTTCAGGATGGCTGGCAGGAGCTTAAGGAAGGGAAGCAGGAGCTGGAGAAGAAAGAAAAAGAGGTTTTTCAGGAAATCTCAGAGGCAAAGGAAGAATTGGCAGATGCCTATGAACAGTTAAATCAAGGTTGGAACGCCTTAAATGAAGGAGAAAAGGAATTAAATATAGGAGCAGCCTCCCTGGAAGAAGGAAAAAAGCAGCTTCAGGAACAAGAGGAAGCAGTTTACAGACAGCTGGAGGAGGGAGAGCAGCTTCTTACGGAAAAGATAAAGGAAAATAAAGAGAAAGCAGAAGAGCTTACTCAGGGCTTGGAAGGTATAAAACAAGCCTTATCAGCTACCCCCACTCCCTGGAGTGATTCCTTGGAAACAGCCTGGCAGGATTATCTGAAGATAACGGGAAAAATTGTAAAAGAAGCCATAGCTCCCCTGATGCAGTCGCAAACAGCAGATCAGAGTAAAATAGAAGAAGCTATAGCAACGGCGCTTCAAAAGGCTGCCCAGGATCCGGCTACCGGCTATGGAATGAGTGCCTATCTTTTAACCATGGAGCTGTCACAAAATACAGCACTGGGACAGATGATGGCAGCAGGAATGTTACCGGGCATATCTCAAGCTTCCGATATGATTTCTCTGGCTACCGGACAGGCTACCTGTAATGCTACAGGGGATTTATTGCAGGCTTCCCTGAAAAATCTGGCAGAACAAAAAGAGTATGCAAAAAATCAGATAGCAGCAGGCCGGGAACAGCTGGCAGAGGGAGAAAAAGAGCTGGAGGCAGGACGTAACCGGCTGTCAGCAGGAAGAGGAGAAGTAATAGAAAATTATGAAAAATATAAGGATGGCCTGAAGGAACTGGAGGAAAATGAAGCCAAAGCCCTCCGGGAATTTGCAGATGCCAGACAGGAGCTAAAAGAAGGCGAGGCTGATTTGATAGAAGGAGAAAAGGAGCTAAAAGAAGGCGAGCAGGAGCTTTTGGATCACAACCGGGAATATTTGGAAGAGAAGGCAGAAGCAGAGGAAAAAATTGCCGATGCCAAGGCGGAGGTAGCTGAGATTTCCATGACCAAATGGTATGTGCAGGACCGGTATTCCTTAAGCGGCTATACCAATGTAAAAAGTGACACCGGTGCCATAGAATCATTGGCAACCGTATTTGCCGTGGTATTTTTTATTGTAGCAATTTTAATCAGCCTTACTACCGTTACCAGAATGGTAGAGGAAGAGAGGGGACTGATCGGAACCTATAAAGCATTGGGCTTTCATGATGGTGAAATCAGCAGTAAATATTTAATTTACACTCTGACGGCAGGAGGAATAGGTGCCCTGCTGGGAGATGTGGGAGGCTATGTGGTTCTTCCTGAGATTTTGTTTGTATTTTTCAAGGTAATGTATTTATTTCCGGAATATGTGCTTCAATTTGATATGTTCAGAGGAACTGTGTCAGGAGCTCTATTTTTAGTGGGGATTGTGGGAGCAGCAGCTATGGCTACTTACTCAGAGCTGAAGCATTTACCGGCATATTTAATGAGGCCGAAGGCACCGAAGGCAGGCACCAGAGTATTTTTGGAATATATTACCCCTCTTTGGAAAAGAATGTCATTCTTAAATAAGGTAACGGCAAGAAATATTTTCCGTTATAAAAAAAGAATGCTGATGACCTTACTGGGAATTGCAGGCTGTACGGCTTTGCTGGTGTTTGGTCTGGCAATTAAGGATTCTGTTTCCGAAGTTATGCCCCTGCAGTATGACAATGTATACCGATATGATCTTATGGCAGTGACAGGTAATGAGGATAATGAAAAGCTGCTTGCTTATGTGGAGAATAGTCAGGAAATCACAGGCTATATCAATCTGCAGATTGAAACCGTAAAAATTAAGAATGAAAATAAGGATACGGAAAAGGTACAGCTGATGATCTTTGAAAATATGGAAGATTTTCTTCCCTATTTTTCTCTGACAAATGAAGAAGGAACAGCTATTACCTCTCTGGAAAAAGGAATGTACCTTACGGAAAATGCATCAAGGATTCTGGATTTACAGGTGGGGGATACTGCTCTTCTCCAACGAATGGATTTGGTACAAAAAGAGGTACAGATAGTAAGCCTTGTGAAAAATTATCTGGGAAATAATATTTATATGTCAAGAGAGACTTATGAAGAGATCTTTGGCAGCTATGAACCTAACGGAATTCTGGCAAAGCTGTCAGAGTCCTGCACGGATCCTATTGCTTTTTCTGACCTATTGGCAAAGGAGGACTGGATTTTATCTTCCCTTAGTACTCAGGAGCTGAAGGATGGATTTTCCGCTGCCTTTACCTTAATTAATCTGGTAGTTTATGTAGTGTTGGTTTTGGCAGCTGCCCTGGCCTTTGTAGTGTTATTTACTCTGGCTTCTATTAACATTTCAGAAAGAGAAAGAGAACTGGCAACTATCAAGGTGTTGGGATTTTTTGATAAAGAAGTTCATGCCTATGTAAATAAGGAAACTATGATTCTTACAATCCTGGGAATCCTTATGGGGCTTCCTCTGGGAGCAGGAATGAGCGGTATGCTGACAGATCTTCTGACCATGCCTTCCATTTACTTTGCAGTAACTATTTACCCCATCAGTTATGGAATCTGTGCATTGATTGCGTTAAGCTTTGCCTTAATCGTACAGCTGTTGACTAACCAAAGCTTAAACATCATTAATCCGGTAGAGGCATTAAAGAGTGTGGAATAGGGGAGAAAAAGAGTCGAAAATCCTCAGAAAAGTTTATATGTAAACATATTCCTCTCAAAAGTAAAAATAATCCTAAAAAAGTAAAAATATGTCATAAATGGGTAAATATAATCCTGTTTTATAGCAATATATTGAATTAATAAAAATAGAAAGTCCTAGTAAAATTTTAATGGGAGTTTCTATTTTTTTGTGCGAAAAGTATAAGCCAAGATGACATATTGCCATGTAAATTTGGTGTTACGCACGAACACGATTAACCTCATAAAGGGGAGGTGAACGTGGTTTAGGGAAACTTAAACTTAGAAAATACAAAAGGAGGAAAAGAGAAAGTATGAAACGAAGATTTTTCTTAGGAAAAAGCAAAAGAGTTCTCGGTGCCATCATGGCAGCAGCCATTGCACTGACAGGAATTCCGTTTCCGGCTTCTGAAGTAAAAGCTTCTGACAGTGCCATTACCGTAACCGGTGTAGACAGTAAATTGGAAGTTACGGCAGAAACCAATCAGACAATCAGTTTTGGAAACGGCGATCTGACAAGAACTTTCGTAATCGAAAACGGGAAATTGAAACCGGGTACGATTTCAAACACGCTGGGGGGCAGCGACTTTGAACCGGCAGAAGGTTCAGAAGAGTTTGTAATTAAAACTCTTGGATCAACACCAACCAGAAAAGAGCCTGCTAACCCTTTAACAAGTGTACGTCCTACAGCACCGGCAAGTGGTGAAGAACCGGCCCCCGGTGAAGGTGGAGGAGACACACAGGAACCTTCCGCAAGTGACAATACCACAAGCGGAAATACTACCAGTGGAAATACCACAAGCGGCAACACTACCAGTGGTAATACTACCAAGGTGGTAACACCAGCAATTACTGTTTCTTCTGAAATGGTAGAAGGTACTACAACTATGGATAAGGGAAAAGCAACAGATGATGATCCATCCACTTATTGGTGCACTAATCCAGATGGACGAGAAGTTGCTTTTTATCAGATTGTATTCCCTGAAGAAAAGAATGTAACAGAGATTCAATATACACCAAGATTCGATTCTAGTGCAAAATATAATTGTACGGGTAGATTAGCAGGAATGCGTATCAAGGTTTATGATGGAGAAACCTGGAGCTTTATTAAAGCAGAAAATAGTAATGAAGCAAAAGTGTTTACCCTTAGTCAGGATAATACAACTTACCAGCCACCGGAGGTAATTACCCTTGATGCACCGGTGAAGACTTATGGTATTTGTATTATGATGTCCGGAAGTTATTATAATAATAATCAAGGATTTTCGGATAACCGTTATATGAATATTGCAGAGCTGGAAATCTTAGGAACTGACGTAGATGCAGCTGCAGGAACAGCAGCAACCAGCTTAATTGATGAAACAAAGGAAGCTATTGCAAATCTTCCTACACCTACTACAGAAACAGGTGAAGGTCAAGGAACTACAGGCGGTACCACTGGAGAAACTACGAGTAGCACCACAGAAGCAACCTTTGAAGACTGGACAATTGACGGAAACAGTGTTTATACAGGTAACAATGCTGACGGTGGAGGATATGCTGCACTGATTGACGGACAGATTGGTGAGAAACATTAACATTCCAAATATGATGGAAGTGTAGCAGATATTAAGCTTACCTTAAACAGAGGTTCCAGTGCGTCTGAGAAGCCTTTCCAGACGATCGGTATCGTTCCAAGACTGGGATCTACAGGTTCCAACGGACAGATTAAAACCTTTGAATTATATGCTGC
The DNA here is from genome assembly GCA_017558205.1 of Lachnospiraceae bacterium. Lineage (GTDB taxonomy): Bacteria > Bacillota > Clostridia > Lachnospirales > Lachnospiraceae > SFDP01. Next base: position 5,726 of record JAFYWD010000189.1, read on the forward strand.
TGACAGTGGAAATGATGCAGATTTATTCAAAGATGAAAATAAGCTAACCTTTACCAATGGAACTACGGTAGGTACTGTAAATATGTTAAATTCCTTTGAATCCAATGGTACTCCTAAGTGGATTTATTTAGGTTTACAGAATACTTGCAATAAGCAGTATATCGGAATCAGAGTGCTTACAGCAGCAACTGATAGTACAGGTAAGCCATTTGCAGCAGCAAGTGAAATCGGTTTATTTAAAGAGCAGTTTGACTCAGTGCCTTTTGTAGAAGGTAATACAGGAAAAGAAATTAAGACAAGTGAGCTTACCTTAAAGGAAGTAACAGTAGCAGAGGATACTACTAAGGGAGGAAAAGAAGGAAATGAAGGTGAAAAAACCGGAAAGCTTCTTACCTTCGCCTTTGAACCTATTCAGTGGGGAAGTAAAGGGACTGCTACC
>JAFYWD010000190.1 GCA_017558205.1 Lachnospiraceae bacterium
ATCCACAGCATTACTTCATAAAATAAAAGAAAACTCTTCTATTCCACTAATTACAAAAAATGCCAAGGCTTCCAGCCTTTTATCAGAAAGAGATTTTTCCCTTTTTGCCAAGGAATGCAGTAATAGTCATATTTACCAAACAGTAGTTTCCCACAAATATCATCTAGCACTTCAGAATGAATATACAAAAACTCCTGTTATGATTTAGACCTCTAATTCATAACAGGAGTTCTTATACACTCTTTTTACCTACTATTCCTTTATATCCTCTGCTTCCATAACTTCTGCCGCCTCTTCCACCGCAGGTCTTGGGGAGGGGATTTCCCGATTATCAGCCACTTCCATGGGATCTTCTTTTATTTTCTTCTCTTTTTCTTCTTCCCAAAGTGAATCATACTCTTCTCTTTTTCTTTGCTGTTCCATGGCACCCATACTTTTTGCTGTCTGATATAATTCCATACTATATTCCATCAGCTTCTTTTCATCCTGAGGCGGCACAATTCCTCCCTGCATAATCCTTCTGGCTACTTCCATAATTTTTGCAATATCTTTATAATATTCTTCCGTGGCCTCTCCCTGCTGTTTTGCTGCTTCCAAATTGGCAGTCATCTGCCATAGCTGATTTACCTGGTCCATATATTTTTCATATTCTTCCTGTTTTTTTGTTACACGATCCATGGTAAGTTCCAAAACAGCAGCCTCTTTTTCATAGAGCATTTTGCCTTCCATTGATAAATTCCTGCTTTTTTCCAACTCTTCCTTTTGCTTCTGAAGTTTTTGTAATTGTTCCCCGTAGGATTGGATTTGTGCCCCATACACTTGCCTTGCTTCTTTAATTTTCATAATATCACATCCTTTCAAAATATATTTTCGTCATAACGAATTTTTAATACTTATAGGGTATTCCTTTATTATTCTAGCAATAATTGCTAACAAAACCTCAAAAAGGACAACAAGTCTGCACTCATTGTCCTTCTTTCTTCTATACTTCCAATTAGTTGTTAATTAACTTATCTTCTTCATTATTCCAGCTGTAAAGCTTACGAATTTCTTTTCCTACAACTTCTGAAGGATGCTCTGCTGCCAATTTACGCATTGCTCTGAAGTGAGCCTGTCCACCGGCTGCAGACATGTCTAATAAGAAGTCTTTTGCAAAAGTACCATCCTGAATGTCAGAAAGAACTTTTTTCATAGCTTTCTTAGTATCTTCTGTAATGATCTTAGGTCCGGTAATGTAATCACCATATTCAGCGGTGTTGGAAATAGAATATCTCATTCCTTCAAATCCGGACTGGTAAATTAAATCTACAATCAGCTTCATTTCATGAATACATTCAAAGTAAGCATTTCTTGGATCATAGCCTGCTTCGATTAAGGTTTCATAACCTGCTTGCATAAGAGCACATACACCACCACATAATACAGCCTGTTCACCGAAAAGGTCAGTTTCTGTTTCTGTTCTGAAGTCAGTTTCTAATACACCGGCTCTTGCTCCACCGATAGCCTGAGCATAGGCTAATGCTTTTTCCAATGCTTTTCCTGTAGCATCCTGATGTACAGCCACTAAACAGGGTACACCTTTTCCTGCCTGGTACTCACTTCTTACAGTATGTCCCGGTCCCTTAGGCGCAATCATGGTAACGTCTACATCTGCAGGAGGAACAATCTGTCCAAAGTGTACACAGAAACCATGAGCAAACATTAACATGTTACCTGCTTCTAAGTTGGGTTCGATATCCTTTTTATACATTGCAGCCTGTTTTTCATCATTAATAAGAATCATAATAACGTCAGCTTTCTTTGCTGCTTCTGCTGCAGGATACACTTCAAATCCCTGTTTTACTGCCTTGTCCCAGGATTTGGAGCCTTCGTAAAGACCAATAATTACGTTACAACCGGATTCCTTAGCATTTAATGCATGAGCATGTCCCTGGCTTCCGTAACCGATCACAGCAATGGTCTTTCCCTCCAACATTGAAATATTACAATCTTCCTGATAATAAATTTTTGCCATTTTTCATTTCCTCCATTTATCCTTATATAACTGAAAGGTTTCCCTCATAGTTCTTCCAATG
>JAFYWD010000191.1 GCA_017558205.1 Lachnospiraceae bacterium
CGTCATGAATCACGTCGTATTGATAATCAGCTGCGAGGACGTGCAGGACGTCAGGGAGATCCGGGAGAATCCAAGTTTTATATTGCTTTAGAGGATGAACTGATGCGTCTCTTTGGTTCCGAAAGAATGATTGCTATGTTTAATGCCTTAGGAATTCCGGAGAACCAGGAAATTGAACATAAAACCTTAAGTAATGCTATTGAAACAGCCCAGAAGAAAATTGAAAATAATAACTACGGAATCAGAAAGAATCTCCTGGAATATGATCAGGTAATGAATGAACAAAGAGAGATTATTTACGAGGAGCGTCGTCGTGTTCTTGATGGAGAAAGCATGAGAGACGTAATCTACAAGATGATTACCGATATTATTGACAGCACTGTGGATATGGTAGTAGGGGAAGACAGTAATAGTGAGGAATGGGATCTTCATGAATTAAACAGTCTGTTACTTCCTATTATTCCCATGGCTGTAATTACGGCAGATAAGGTGAAGGGCTTAAGAAAGAACGGCCTGAAGCAGAAGCTGAAGGAAGAGGCTGTCAAAATCTATGAGGCGAAGGAAGCAGAATTTCCGGAGCCGGAAGCAATCCGTGAGCTGGAGCGTGTAATTTTATTACGAGTAATAGACAGAAAATGGATGGACCATATTGATGATATGGATCAGCTTCGTCAGGGAATTGGGCTTCAGGCCTATGGACAGAGAGATCCCTTGGTAGAATATAAAATGAGCGGCTATGATATGTTTGACAGTATGAAGGCAAATATTCAGGAGGATACCGTAAAGCTGCTGCTTCATGTGAAGGTAGAACAGAAGGTAGAAAGAGAGCAGGTTGCCAAGGTAACAGGTACCAATAAGGATGATTCTGTAGCCAAGGCACCGGTGAAGAAAGCAGAGAACAAGGTATATCCCAATGATCCCTGTCCTTGCGGAAGTGGTAAGAAATACAAACAATGCTGCGGCAGAAAGTAAAGTATTGTAACAATTCAGCCTGTGACCAATCACATTGCTGATTGGTCATGAAATAAAGTATCGGAATTAATGTTTCTCACAGAATAAAAAAAGAAAGTGTGGTGAGCGCAGGTGGTTGAATTAGACCAGATGAAGACAGAGCTTCAGTCTTATAAATCTCCATTGGCGGAAGTGAGGGATTCACTTTGACTTAGATAATAAGTTAAAGAAAATGGAGGAATTGGAGAGAGAGATGGAGGCCCCGGATTTTTGGGATAATCCTGAAATCTCCAATCAAAAAATGAAGGAATTTAAAATATTAAAGGATACGGTAGAAACCTGTCATAAATTAACAGGCCAATATGAAGATATTGAAACCTTGATTGAAATGGGATATGAGGCTCAGGATCCTGATATGATACAGGAGGTCAGACAGGAGCTGGATGCTTTTATCACAGTTTTGGAAGAAATCAGGGTAGGAACTCTTTTGGCAGGAGAATTTGATAAGGACAATGCAATTTTGAAATTGAATGCCGGAGCCGGGGGAACAGAATCCTGTGACTGGGCAAGCATGCTGTATCGAATGTATACCCGTTGGGCTGAAAAAAAAGGGTTTTCCATTGAGGTTTTGGATTATCTTGACGGAGAAGAAGCCGGTATTAAATCGGTAACCTTCCAGATTAATGGAAATAATGCCTATGGCCTGTTAAAATCAGAAAAAGGGGTTCACAGGCTAGTCAGAATTTCTCCCTTTAATGCCCAGGGAAAACGACAGACATCTTTTGTATCCTTAGATGTTATGCCTGATATTGAGGCGGATCTTGAAGTAGAAATCGATGAAAAGGATTTAAGAATTGATACCTACCGAAGCAGCGGAGCAGGAGGACAGCATATTAACAAGACGTCCTCTGCTATTCGTATTACTCATCTTCCTACAGGAATTGTTGTACAGTGTCAGAATGAGCGAAGCCAGCATATGAATAAGGATAAGGCTATGCAGATGTTAAAATCCAAGCTTTATCTTTTAAAGCAGGAGGCTAATGCAGAAAAGCTTTCTGATATCCGTGGTGAGGTTACGGAAATCGGTTGGGGGAATCAGATCAGGTCCTACGTTTTTCAGCCATATACCATGGTAAAGGACCATCGTACCAATGTAGAGAGCGGCAATGTAGATGCCGTGATGGACGGAAGCCTGGATATTTTTATCAACGGATATTTAAAATGGCTTCACACAGATAATAAAAAAGCATAAAAAAGCCCGGAGGGCTTAAAGGGAAATCCAAATTTCCTTTAAAGTCTCTCCGGTTGTTACTGCAGTACCCTGAATCATGGGTGCTTTCCCGCCACCTTTGGCGTTAAATTTTTCTTTTAACAAGGTGCCGATTTCCCGGCAGTCTCTGTTCTTACTACCAATCAGATAGCGATATCCATTAACATCATCTCCCCAGAAAACAGCCACATAGCCGGAATACTGAAGAGTTAATTCATTAATCATATTGCGGATTGCAATATCATTCATGGGAGGAATAATTAATAATGCATGACAGGAAGCTTCCGGAGAAGGAAGAGTCTTAGCTATTTCAAGCAGCAGCTTTGTCTGTAAGATATTATTTTCCTCTTTTATCTGAAGAGTTTCCTCCTTGAGCCTCGAGACTGCATAGGCTGTTTCATCCTGCTTGGAGGAAAGAGAAGCTGAAATGGAAAAAATATTGTCCTGTTTTTTCGTATAATCCTCTAAGGCACGTCTGCCACATAAAATATTTACCCGTACGCCTCCCCTGTGAGCCTGGACATTTGTGATTTTCAGTAAGCCAACCTGTCCGGTAGATTTTAAATGTGGGGCACAGCAGGCACAGGTATCAAAGCCGGGAATAGTTACAATTCTAATATCCTCTGTCAGTTCCAGCTTACTCCGATAGTCTAAGTTTACAAGAACCTCTTCTTTCGGAAATTCTGCCTGTATGGGAATATCCTGCCAAATAGCCTGATTGGCTAACATCTCAAGCTGACGAAGGGATGAGAGCTCTAAAGGCTTGTTAAAATCCAGGGTTACTTCAGATAAGCCTAAATGAAAGCCTACATTATCTGCACCAAAATGTTTATTCACAAGACCGGACAGAATATGTTCCCCGGTATGCTGCTGCATAAAATCTAAACGGCGGCAGCTATCAATTTTTCCTATTAGTTTTTCATCAACCGGAATAGGTTTTTCCAAATAGTGGATGACCTGATTCTCTTTTTCCTGCACATCTAAAACTATCAGAGCCTCTTGATTTTCCGGATACAGATACCCCAAATCTGACGGCTGTCCCCCGCCTTCCGGAAAAAAGGCAGTCTGATTCAGAGAAATCTCATAAAGCTTCTTTTTATCATGATAGGAGCAGCCGGTTACCACTGCTTCAAATTCAAATAAAAAACTATCCTCATTATATAATTTTCGCATAATATTTCCTCCCCTGTTTTTTAAAAATTTTATAGCTTGAAATACAATCAGATGAATTGTATTATCCTGCGTTCAGTCCGCTTTTATTATAGTCAAAAGAAGAGAGGCGGGCAACAAAAAAAGAAAAGGCATCAATATTTACGAAAGGAGTTTTTTATGGAAATAAATATGATTTATAAAATTGGAATAATATTAATGGCCGTAGATTTAGGCTGGCTTCTCTTTTATTACTTCTATGCTACGGTAGAGGTTTATAACCTAAAGGAGAAGGAGGACTATCAATACATGGGACATCTTTGGATTAAGAGAAAAAGAGGAAGTCACTACCTGTATATTCCCAAGGAAATGGACCTGTATTCTTACACTACCGAATATCGGATAGTTCCGGGAATTTTATTCTATTATTTTAATAAGGGAGAGGAAATCAGGATCAGCTTTCATGGGAAATATGATGTATTTCCTACAGTATCAGAGGCTATTACTGTTAAAAACCACATTGCAACTTATCCCTGCCTATAGTATACTCACTTAAAAAGCCGATTTTCTGTCAGGCAGTGTAAAAGGAGAGAAAAAAATGAAATGGGAAGATAATGTAAGGCGGGTAGTACCCTATGTTCCGGGAGAGCAGCCAAAGGGAGGCAGAATTGTAAAATTAAATACCAATGAATGTCCTTATCCTCCAAGTCCTAAGGTGATGGATGCCTTAAGAAAGGTAGAGCAGGACAGCTTACGTTTGTATCCGGATCCTGAAGTGGGAGCATTAAGAGCCCAATTAGCCAAGTACTACGGAGTAAAAACGGAGCAGGTATTTGTGGGAGTAGGCTCAGATGATGTGATTGCCAATGCTTTTCTTACTTTTTTTAATGGTAAAAAGCCGATTTTATTCCCGGATATCACTTATTCCTTCTATGATGTCTGGGCAGAATTGTTTGGAATTGCTTATGAAAGAATACCTTTAACAGAAGATTTTCATATTGATCCGAAAGATTATGCAAAAGAAAACGGGGGGATTATTTTCCCCAATCCGAATGCACCTACGGGAATTGCAGAAAGCCTTCAGGTAGTGGAAGAGATTTTGATGGCCAATACTGATGTTGTAGTAATGGTAGATGAGGCCTATGTTGATTTTGGGGGAGAAAGTGCCCTAAGTTTTCTTGAAAAATATGAAAATCTTTTAGTAATACAGACTTTTTCAAAATCAAGAGCCATGGCCGGAATGAGAATTGGTTATGCCATCGGTAGTGAAAAAATGATTTCTTATTTGAATGATGTAAAGTTTTCCTTTAATTCTTATACCATGAATAAAACATCCATAGATATGGGGGTAGCCTGTGTACAGGATGATGTATATTTTAAAGAAATTGTAAGTAAAGTGGTGGCTACAAGGGAAAGAGTAAAAAAAGAGCTGGCTAAGCTTGATTTTTCCTTTACAGATTCCATGAGCAACTTTATTTTTGCCACTCATAAGTCAGTATCTGCTAAAGAGATTTTTGAAGCATGTAAGAAAGAACAGATTTTTGTAAGATATTTCAAGAAACCCAGAATTGATAATTATTTGAGAATTTCTGTGGGAACAGAGGAAGAAATGGATATACTTCTTGATTTCTTGAAGGAATTTCTTAAAAACAGATAACAGGGAGGAAAACCGGATGAATAGCTACACGGACTTTGCAGCTGTTTATGATACATTTATGGATGCTACTCCTTATGATAAATGGTGTGAATTTATAGCAGATACCTTAAAGCGATATCAGATTCAGGATGGGCTTGTGCTGGATTTGGGATGTGGTACCGGAAATATTACGTCAAGATTGGCAGCCATGGGCTATGATATGATTGGAGTGGATTGTTCTTCCCAGATGCTGTCTGTGGCAATGGAAAAAAACAGGGACGGTAATTATGATATTTTATATCTTCTTCAGGATATGAGAGAGTTTGAACTTTACGGTACGGTAAGAGCAGTAGTCAGTATTTGTGACTCCATGAATTATCTGTTAGAGGAGGAAGAACTGAGGGAGTGCTTCCGTCTGGTAAATAATTATTTGGATCCCGATGGAATTTTCATTTTTGATTTTAATACTCCCTTCAAATATTCTGAGATTATCGGAGATTCTACCATTGCAGAAAATAGAGAAGACTGCAGCTTTATTTGGGAGAATTACTATTATCCTGAGGAAGAAATTAATGAATATGATTTAACTGTTTTTGTTCGTGAAGAAGGAAATACCTACAGAAGGTTTCATGAGAATCATTTTCAAAGAGGCTACCGGGTGGAACAGATAAAAAAAGCCTTGGAAGAAGCCGGAATGGAGTTTCTTACTGTAATTGATGAAAAGACCGGAGGACCTGTAACCGAAAGCAGTGAGAGAATATATTGTATTGCAAGAGAAAGAGGAAAAAAACAATGTCAGATTATTTAGTAAGAGCAACAGCTGCAAATGCCCAGATCAGAGCCTTTGCCGTAAGCTCAAGAGATCTTGTGGAAAAGGCCAGGAGCGCCCATAATACCAGTCCGGTAGTAACGGCAGCCTTAGGCAGACTGCTGACGGCAGGATGTATGATGGGAGCCATGTTAAAGGGGGAAAAGGATGTATTGACTCTTCAGGTTAACGGAAGTGGGCCTATGAAGGGAATGACTGTGACTGCAGATTCAACAGGCCGGGTGAAGGGCTATGCCAAGGTACCGGATGTAATTCTGCCTGCCAATGAGAAAGGAAAGCTGGATGTGGCAAAGGCCGTAGGTATTGGTGTTCTTAGTGTAATAAAGGACATGGGATTAAAAGAACCTTATGCGGGTCAGGTAGCTCTTCAGACAAGTGAGATTGCAGAGGATTTAACCTATTATTTTGCTACCAGCGAGCAGGTTCCTTCCTGTGTAGGCCTGGGAGTGTTAATGAATAAGGAGACCAACACGGTAAAACAGGCAGGTGGCTTTATTTTGCAGCTGATGCCATTTGCTGACGATAGTGTCATTAACAAATTAGAAGAGAATTTAAAAAATGTCAGTTCCGTCACAGGGCTTTTAGAAGAAGGGAAAAGTCCGGAACAGATTTTAGAAGTGTTATTGGAGGGCTTTGATCTGGAGATTACCGATAATCGTCCGGTAGAATTTTATTGTAACTGCAGTAAGAAAAGAGTTGAAAAGGCATTAATCAGTATCGGTAAGAAAGAATTGGAAGGTTTAATTGCAGAAGGAAAGCAAGCTGAGCTAAACTGCCATTTTTGTAATACCAATTATACCTTTCAGGTAGAAGAACTGAAGGAAATTTTAAAACAGGCGAAGAGATAAAAAAACAGGCGGCTGCCATAGGCAGCGGCCTGTTTTAAAGAAGGAAACAAAATCAGGGCAGGGAATTACCGGAAATATTATCGGAGGAAGAAATATTTCCTGCCTGCTCCAGGGAAGAAGCAATAGCATCTAACAGAACCATGGAGGTATACTTATTATTTTCGGAAAGCTGAATATTGTCCAGGGATTGTTTGGAAAGTATTTCAGCGGATAACTCTTCTAATGTGGGTTCTAAAAGAGGATACATAACCGATACAGCTTCTTCCAGATTATTTAGGGAAATGGATGTAATGGAATGATCATCTACGGTTACTACCACATCCACAACATTTCCCTGGAAGGTAAGAGAAGTAGTATATTGCCCCGGCGTATATAAGGAGCGGGCACTTCCGGAATCCTCTCCCGGGGAGAACATTAAAAGAAAAACAAGTACAAATAAGAGTACCAGCAGAACAATCAATCCGGTATAAATCAGCTCCTTCATATGTAGAACAATAATTTTTGCCTTTTTATTCATAAATTTGACTCCCAACCTTGGTGGAGATTATTCCCTCCAACCGTTTTTATATCTTACGCCGGTAAAAAGAAGTTTATGACAACAAAAACTCTGTACGCATAATAAAAACTGTTATATAGTAGAAAGAGGTAACTGGAAGCAGGAGGCTGAATTGTTACAGAAGGAGAATTAGAAGGAGAAGACAAAATGGAATTGGAATTTGATGTTAAAATAGATGCCAAGGTACTGTATGATTATATGCTGCATCATACCTATACAGGCTTCCAGGGAGTTTTGGGAACTGCGGTGGGAGCTTTAATGCTGGTGGGCTTTGCAGCTACTAACTATATTATCTGGCTTATAGGAGGAATTGTTCTTTTAGCCTATCTTCCCTGGAGTCTTTTTTTAAGAAGCAGACAGCAGATGCTGAATACACCTGCTTTTCGTCAGCCCCTTCATTACAGAATAACTGATGAGGGCGTAGAGATTTCTCAGGGAGAGATCAAAGAGTTTCAGAAATGGGAAAATATGGTAAAGGCAACTTCAACAGGAAAAAGTATTATCCTTTATACGTCGGCTGTAAATGCCAGTATTTTTCCAAGAGCAGATTTAGGGGAAAAACAAGTGTTTCTGATAGAAATGATTTCCAGAAATATGTCTGCAAAAAAAGTGAAGATTAAATCCTAAAGGGAGGAAATATGGTTTTTGAAAGTTTTAGTGAGGCAGATACTTTTGCCTTAGGGATAAAAATTGGAAGTGAGGCAAGGCCCGGACAGGTATATACTCTGATTGGTGATCTGGGAGTAGGAAAAACGGCTTTTACCAAAGGAGTGGCCAGGGGGTTGGGAATAGAAGAAATGATTTCCAGCCCAACCTTTACTATTGTACAGGTTTATGAAGAGGGAAGGCTTCCTTTTTATCATTTTGATGTTTATCGAATTGCAGATATAGAGGAAATGGATGAGATAGGCTTTGAGGATTATATTTATTCCGAAGGAGTAAGTATGATTGAGTGGGCAAACTTAATAGAAGAAATTCTTCCGGCCGCCTATCAGCAGATCACTATTGAAAAAAATCCCGAAAAAGGTTTTGATTATCGGAAGATTACCATAGAAAGGATAGGAAGGGAACATGAAAATTCTTGCAATTGACAGCTCCGGACAGGTAGCTACGGTAGCATTAATAGAGGATTCGGAATGTGTTGCAGAATACAGTATTAATTATAAAAAGACACATTCCCAGACATTACTTCCCATGCTGGAAGAAATCAGAAAAATGGTTGGACTGGATCTGCCTTCCATTGATGCTATTGCGGTAGCGGCAGGTCCCGGCTCCTTTACAGGCCTGCGTATAGGCAGTGCTACAGCCAAGGGTCTGGGACAGGCATTAAATAAGCCGATTATTCCTGTACCTACAGTGGATGGATTAGCCTTTAATCTTTATGGCAGTGATAAATTAATTTGTCCGTTAATGGATGCCAGAAGGAACCAGACCTATACCGGTCTTTATCGGTTTCAAAGAGCGGGAGAGGAACTGAAATTAGAAGTCTTGGAACCTCAATGTGCTGTGGCCCTGGAAGAAATTATTCAAAAGATCAATGAAATAAACAGTGAAGTTATTTTTTTGGGAGACGGGGTTTCCGTTTTCAGAGAGCAAATCAGGGAGCAGGTAAAGGTTCCTTTTACTTTTGCACCTGCCTGCTGTAACAGACAGAGAGCAGCTGCTGTGGGAACCCTGGCATTAGAATACATGAAGCTGGGAAAAGCAGAGGCGGCAGAAAAACATCAGCCGGAATATTTGCGTCTTTCCCAGGCGGAAAGAGAACGAAAAGAGGAAATGCAGCGTGGACATCATAATTAGACCACTGGAAGAATGTTATGTGGATCAGGTATGTGTTTTGGAGGAAGAAGCTTTTTCCATGCCCTGGCAGAAAACGGCTTTTTTAGAAATGATAGAAGATGAAAAGGCCTGCTATCTGGTAGCCTTGAAGGAGGAAAAGGTGATAGCAGCCTGCGGCTTAAGAAATATTTTGGGAGAGGGCGAAATTACCAATGTTGTAACCGGAGAAGATTACAGAGGACAGGGGATCGGATATTTTCTTCTTAGTCATTTAATGGAAGAAGGAAGAAAAATGGGAGTGGAGGCCTTTACCCTGGAAGTCAGAGTCAGCAACAGTCCTGCAATCCGCCTGTATGAAAAGCTGGGTTTTTCAGGAGAAGGAATCCGAAAAAATTTTTATGAAAAACCAAAGGAAGACGCTTTGATTATGTGGAAACGATAAAGTGCTTTCCATCCATCTCCACTTCAAGGAAATATTACCATCAAAAAAGCTTCTCAAAGCCTGTATACTTAAGAGGTAATATGGCAGACAGTTGTTTATAAAATAAACAAAAAATGAAGAGGGAAGTATTTATGCGTAAGTATGGGAAAATGAAAGCAACAAAGAAGGCGCTGTTACAGGTTATCTGTAATAAATGCGGAAAAGATTTGGAAGTAAAAGACGGAAGTGTACGTGAAGGCTGTGTCCGAATTGAATATCCCTTTGATTACTTTAGTGAAAAAGACGGATATATTTATGAATTTGATTTATGTGAAAAATGCTTTGATTTATGGATAGGGGAATTTAAATATCCTGCAAAGATTCATGATATGAAAGAATATATGTAGCTTAAAAATGTCTTTGTTTATATAAGGGGCAAAGAGCACGGTTGCAGATAAGTTTAGAAAGGTTTTTGGGAATGTTAGATATTTGTTTATTGGGAACAGGCGGAATGATGCCTCTTCCTTATCGTTGGCTCACCTCTATGATGGCGCGCTATAACGGTCAAAGTATATTAATAGATTGTGGCGAAGGAACACAAATTGCAATGAAAGAAAAGGGCTGGAGTCCTAAGCCTATAGATATCATATGCTTTACCCATTTTCATGCAGATCACATCAGCGGACTGCCTGGAATGCTGTTGACCATGGGAAATGCAGAAAGAACTGAGCCCTTATTAATGATTGGCCCCAAGGGACTTCAGAAGGTGGTATCCGCCCTGCGGATAATTGCACCGGAGCTTCCGTTTGAGATTGTATGCCGGGAATTAACAGAAACCTCAGAGCTGATAGAGTTTGAGGGTTTTTCCATCAGAGCCTTCAGGGTAAATCATAATGTAATATGTTACGGGTATAATATTATGGTTAGCCGTGCAGGTAAATTCAATCCTGAAAAGGCAGAAGCTTTGGGCTTGGAAAAACGTTACTGGGGAAGATTACAAAAGGGGGAGACGCTGGAAATTGAGGGAAAAATCTATGAACCTGCCATGGTAATGGGAGAAGCAAGAAAGGGTCTGAAGGTTACCTATTGTACAGATACCAGACCAACGGTCAGTATTGTGGAACATGCCATGGATTCGGATTTATTTATTTGTGAAGGAATGTACGGGGAGCCGGAGAAAAAGGCAAAAGCAAGAGAATATAAGCACATGACCTTTTACGAGGCTGCGGAGCTGGCTCGTAAAGCAGGGGTTAAGGAATTATGGCTTACCCATTATAGTCCTTCCCTTACCAGGCCGGAAGAATATATGAAGGATGTAAAAGCTATTTTTGAAAATGCAGTGGCAGCCAAGGATGGGAAGAGTATTGAATTAACATTTGACGAAGAATAGTGAACGACGGAAAGGGGAAAAGTATGAAACGATTTAAAACACCCAGGGGAGCATTTTTTTTGTTACTGGCAGTAGGCTTTGTTCTGCTGGCTTACTATCTGATTACTTTGGAAGCAGAAAAAAATAAACCGGAGGATATGGTGGTGCTGACAGCTACTCAGGAAATTCTTTCCAGGGATTTGGAACGAAATTATCCTAAAACTCCAAAAGAAGTAATCCGTTATTACAGTGACCTTGTGAGATGTTTTTATAACGAGGACTGTACGGAAGAAGAGTTGAATCAACTGGGAATGAAGGCCTTAGAGCTTTATGACAAAGAATTGGCAGCAAATAAGGATCAAGATAAATATCTGGGGGATTTGAAAAGAGAAATTGCTGATTTTAAGAAAAATGGTTACCACATTTCTTCTTATGCCACAGGCTCCAGTACAGATGTATTTTATTTTTCGGAAGATGGCTATGATTTTGCACGATTATACTGTACTTACTATATCAGAAGCGGAAGCTACAATCAGCCGTTGGAAGAGCAGTATGTATTGAGAATTGATGAAAACGGTCACTGGAAAATATATGGCTGGGATGAAGTAAAGAAATAAGAGGTAACAGAAAGTCGAAGGCTGAACTGTTACAGTAAATGAGAAATATAACAACGGAAAGGTTGAAGATGGAAAATAAAGATATTTATATTTTGGCAATAGAGAGCTCCTGTGATGAAACAGCAGCGGCAGTAGTGAAAAACGGAAAAGAAGTTTTATCTAATGTAATTTCTTCCCAGATAGAACTTCACACTATTTACGGAGGTGTTGTTCCTGAAATTGCCTCCAGAAAGCATATAGAAAAAATCAACCAGGTAATTGAACAGGCAATGGAAGAAGCAGGAATGAGACTGGAAGAGCTTGATGGTATTGCCGTAACCTATGGACCGGGTCTGGTAGGTGCCCTTTTAGTAGGTGTTTCAGCAGCAAAAGCCCTGGCCTTTGCATTAAATAAACCGTTAATTGGAGTTCATCACATTGAAGGTCATATTAGTGCCAATTACATAGAAAACGGGGAATTAAAACCGCCCTTCCTTTGTCTTGTAGTTTCGGGAGGACATTCCCATCTGGTAAAGGTCAATGATTACGGTGAATATGAGATTATCGGAAGAACAAGGGATGATGCCGCAGGTGAGGCCTTTGATAAGGTGGCAAGAGCTATAGGCCTGGGATATCCGGGAGGTCCGAAAATAGATAAAATTTCAAGAGAAGGAAATCCCGAGGCAATTCATTTTCCACGAGCTAAAGTAGGAGAAAGTGAATATGATTTCAGCTTTAGCGGTTTAAAGTCTTCGGTGTTAAATTATATCAATTCCTGTCAGATGAAACAGGAGCCTGTTTGTCAGGCTGATATTGCTGCGTCTTTTCAGAAGGCAGTAATTGACGTACTGACGGAGCATTCTTTACAGGCAGTAAGAGAATTTAAAATGTCGCAATTTGCCATTGCGGGAGGAGTAGCCTCTAATGCCCATTTAAGGGAAACATTGCGTGAGGGCTGTAAGAAGCTGGGAGTTGAATTTTATCATCCTTCTCCGGTATATTGCACGGATAATGCTGCAATGATCGGAGTGGCCGCTTATTATGAATATTGTAAAGGGAATTTTCATGGTTATGACTTAAATGCAGTTCCCAATTTAAAATTAGGAGAAAGAATTTAGTAACAGGAAGCCAAAGGCAGGCTGTGACGGAATCTAAGGGGAAAATTATGAGAATAGGTGCTATTTGTCTGGCTGCAGGCCGGGGGACACGAATGGAAAGCAAGGTACAAAAGCAGTATCTGCTGTTACAGGGTAAACCGGTGCTCTATTATTCCTTAAAAGCACTGGAGGAAAGCCGGGTAGATGATGTTGTACTGGTAGTTCCCTCGGGGGAAGAAGAGTATTGTCAAAGGGAAATCGTAGAAAGATTTGGTTTTTCCAAGGTAAGTAAGATTATAGCAGGCGGAGCTGAAAGATATCATTCTGTTATCAAGGGATTGTCGGCCGTGACAAAGGTGGATTACGTGCTGATTCATGATGGAGCCAGACCCTTTCTTTCCAACGATATTATAGAACGAAGTATTGAAGGTGCTGAAAAAAGCAGTGCCTGCGTAGTAGGCATGCCGGTAAAGGATACGATTAAAATTGCTGATGCAGATGGTAATATCGAAATTACTCCGGATAGAACAAGAGTATGGCAGATACAGACACCACAGGCATTCAAATATTCACTGATAAAGAAAGCCTATAGCTTATTGGAAAAGCAGGAAAATGCAGGCGAAACTTCCGGTCTGTCTATTACTGACGATGCTATGGTAGTAGAGCATTTTATGAATTATAAAGTGAAGCTTGTAAAAGGAAGCTATCAAAATATTAAAATTACAACACCGGAAGATATGATGATAGCAGAAGCATTTTTAGGGATAAAACAGAATTGAAACAAATGTATTTGTCAACAGAAAAATAATAAAAAATAGATATTATAAAATATAATGAAAAAAATGATAAAAAATAGAAAAAAGAGGTTGACAGCTACTAT
Organism: Lachnospiraceae bacterium; assembly: GCA_017558205.1. Lineage (GTDB taxonomy): Bacteria > Bacillota > Clostridia > Lachnospirales > Lachnospiraceae > SFDP01. The sequence goes on from JAFYWD010000191.1 coordinate 13,382, forward strand.
TATCTTTGTTAGAATCAATTTTGCGCTTGACAAGTTAAGCGAGTTGAAACAGCACGGAGGGGTATCGAAGTGGTCATAACGAGGCGGTCTTGAAAACCGTTTGTCCGCAAGGGCGCGTGGGTTCGAATCCCACCCTCTCCGCTCCGTATAATACGGATATGTAACAGAATAGTAAATATAAGTCAGTAATTTGGAGAAGTACCCAAGTGGCTGAAGGGACACCCCTGGAAAGGGTGCAGGTCGTTAATAGCGGCGCGAGGGTTCAAATCCCTCCTTCTCCGTCAACTATCCGGTATAAGCGAAGCGGTTCTGCTTCCCTTATATAAACTAGAAAATAACAACTTAAAACATTTTTAAAAAAGATGAAAAAGTTGTTGACAAAGATAAAAACCTGTGATAGTATGAATAAGCTGTCGCGAGGGAAACCAAGAGACAGAGAACAGAAGGCAGGAAACTGCTGGAAGAACATTGACAATCGAACAGTAATGCAATCTCGAAAATTCTTTAAGAGTAAAAGAGAACGCGTCTAAACAGACGAACCTAAA
>JAFYWD010000192.1 GCA_017558205.1 Lachnospiraceae bacterium
AACCTTAGATAGTGTATTAGACCAAAGTATTCAGGATTATGAAGTAATTATAAAGGATGGCGGCTCTATGGATGGTAGCCTTTCTTTTATAAAAAAAGAAGAGGAGAGGTTTTTACGGGTAAGAGTCTATGAGCAAAGGGATAAAAGTATTTATGATGCCATGAATCAGGCTTTGGTTTATGCTCAGGGAAGATACCTGTTGTTTTTGAATTGTGGTGATTATCTCTATGATTCTTATGTTTTGGAAAAGGTAAAGAAGGAAATTCTTACCTATGAGGAAAAAGAAAAACAGGGAATTCCCCTTATTTTTTACGGAAACCTTTATAACAGAAGGCAGAAGACCTTTATTTCTTCTTCTCCGGAAATGACGGATTTTACTCTTTATCGAAATGTACCCTGTCATCAGGTTTGCTTTTATGAAAAAAGCTTATTTCATCAACGAGCCTATGATTTAACATACAGAGTGCGGGCAGATTACGAGCATTTTTTATATTGTATCAAGGAAAAACAGGCCAAAGCAGTGGCTATTAGCCTTCCGGTGGCCTCCTATGAAGGCGGCGGTTTTTCGGAAACAGAAGATAACAAAAGAATTTCTGCCGGGGAGCATCAGGAAATTACTCTCAAATATTTAGGAAGGGCAAAATGCAGAAAATACCGGCTGCTTCTTTTAGTAACATTGGCACCCGTGCGAACCATGATTGCGGAAAATCCTAAGCTTTCTACTGCTTATAATGGGTTGAAAAGTATGATATATCAGCTGATAAAAGGGTAAGAGTTCTATGGAAAAAGAGGAAAGAGCATGAAGGTCTTATGGATTTGTAATATTATGCCTCCCATGGTGGCACAGGCACTGGGCCTGGAATACAGCGTGAAGGAAGGCTGGATTACCGGTATTTTAGAGGAAATGGTAAGAAGAGAGGAAGCTCTGGAGCTGGCCATTGCCTATCCGGTTCTTACGCAAGAAAAAAAGGAAGGCATTCCGGTATCTCTTCAGGTTTCCGGTATTCCACAGGAAAAAAGGATTACCTGTTATGAATTTGTGGAAAATATTAACCAGCCGGAAATTTATGGGGGAAAACAGCTGGAACAGCGAATGAAGGAAATTATAGAGGATTTTCGTCCCGGGCTGTTACATATATATGGAACAGAATATGGGCATGCACTGGCAGCAGTGAGAAGCTTTCCGGAAAAATCAAAAATCTTAGTTGGGCTGCAGGGAATTGTGACGGAATGTGCGGCCCATTATATGGCAGAATTGCCTGAAAAAGTTCAAAGAAAAAAAAGCTTTCGGGATATTTTAAAGCAGGATGGCATGAAGCAGCAGCAGGAAAAGTTCTTTTTAAGAGGAGAGCTTGAAAATCAGCTTTTTGCAGAACCTGTCTGTGTAACGGGAAGAACGGAATTTGATAAAAGCTCTGTTCACAAGGTAAATTCTAAGCTTACCTATTTTTCCATGAATGAAACCATGAGAAAGGAATTTTATTCCGGCCGGTGGAACTTGGAAAGCTGTGTGCCCCATCGGATTTTTTTTAGTCAGGCAGATTATCCTCTAAAGGGCTTTCATCATTTGCTGGAGGCGGCCGGACTTCTTGTAAAAAAATATCCTGATATTACCATACATGTGGCAGGTAATAATATTACCGCTTATGGCACATTGAAGGAGAAAATAAAAATTTCCGCTTATGGAAAATATTTAAGAAGCTTGATTCGCCGGGGAAATTTGCAGGAGAAGGTGTTTTTTCTAGGAAAGCTGTCTGCAGGAAAAATGAAGGAGGAGTACTTAAAAAGTCATTGCTATGTCTGTGCTTCTTCCATTGAAAATTCTCCCAATTCCATGGCCGAGGCCATGCTTTTGGGAACACCGGTAGTGGCTTCCCGTACAGGGGGAATTCCCTCCATGTTGGAGGAGGAAAAAGAAGGATTATTATTTGAATCAGGAAATGCTTCCGCACTGGCAGAG
>JAFYWD010000193.1 GCA_017558205.1 Lachnospiraceae bacterium
ATAATCTATTCTATTATACAACAAGTAGCTTTACTTTACCAACGAGGATTTCATCATTTTTTTCAATTTGTAATATTTCTTCTTTATTCAGCCTTATTCCATTTAAATATGTTCCATTAGTAGATCCCAGGTCTATTAAGGCCGGCTCTCCTTCATGTTCAATGATCCTGCAATGGATTCTGCTGACAGAGGGATCCGATAACATCAGGGAAACCTGTTCTTTTTTCTTTCCAATCGTAATCGGCAGATCTTTGATTTCCATCTCCTTTTGTTTTCCCTTTTCCTTCCACTGTAACTGCAAATAGGTAACAGGTGAGGTATCGGTAAAAAATACTGTCTCTTCTCCCTCTGTTATGTAATATTCCTGCTCATCCTTTAATCCCGGACTGATACTCTTGTTTTCATTTCTCTGTTTTATTTCTCTAATAATTTTGCTTCCAATACCTATAATCATCAGAACAGCTGACAGTACAAAGCAGGCAAGCTTTTGATTCTTCTTAATAAATGGTAAAAATGTCAGACATAATATTCCTAAAGAGGAGATCATACTAAGTACCCAAAAGAAGGAGGAAGGAACTGATTCCTGTATTTCATAATTTTCCTCCTTTTCTTCATACATAATCAAATTTTCTTCTTTTTTATCCCCCTCAATTTCTTTAACTTCCAAAGCATTTTCTTTTTGTCTGTTTAAAATATTCTCTTTTTCCAATATTCCCTGAAATTGATAAATGGAAAATTGAGGCTGGCTCTGACTTCTGTAAAAATGATAGGCCGCCGATACTCCATTTTCTTCTAAATGATTAATTTTTTCCAACAGAAACTCTGCCAGCTTTCGCAGGGGATATTCCTCCTCCCTTTCCCAAGGTACTACTGCCAATAGCAGGTTACCGCTTTCAATATCCCTGTAAATGAATTCCGGCTCAAAAATCACCATTCTTTCTGTTAATAAATATTCTCTTAAGGCTTCCAGAATGATAATCAGATTTTGAAATAAATCCGTCAGCTCAAAAAAACTCATCTCTCTGTCCCTATATTCCTGAGAAAGGTTTTTCTTTCCCGTAATATCCAGATAAAGATATGTTTTCCCATCCTCCATTCTTTTTTTACATTCCAGTACTCCCTTAATTCTGTTATTTTCCAGCATCTTGAAAGAATATTTATTATGACTAAGACTGTCATCCACTGTTATTAAAAGATAGCTGGAATATAAATCTGTCTTATAAGTAAATTCCATATTCCCTCTCCTTATCCTGATTATTTTAATTTCTTTCTACTTTTCTTATATTCCTGATAAACTCTACCGGATCCTGCCTGTTTCTTACCGCTCTTGCCCTCATCTCCCATAAATCTAAGGAATCACTTATAAGAGCAAATATAGGAACCTCCATTTTCCCGGTAAGATCTACCTGCATTTCCTTTTCATCCACCTTTACCTTATAAGCAACCTCTTTCATCATCAGTAATTCTTTCTCTGTCATTTCCTGTAGCTGTTCCTTGGCCTGTTCTTCAATTTGTTCTGCACTTTCTCTTTTTTTATTTACCCCCTGTATAGAGGCAGCACTGCTGATTCTGTACATGGCACACATGTTATAGAAATACAAGGCCATAATCACCAGAAACCATATCACCAATACGATTATAGGAAATAATAAGGAGGCTTCCACACTGAAGGCACCTTTCAATTCTTTTTTAAACATAATAACCTCCCCGGTATAATAGATAAGCCAGCAAGAAAAAAGGATAATATGGCAGACTTTGACGTATGGTTAGCCTTTTAAACAGTAAAAGCAGGACAGAAAATACGCAGATCAATATAAGGGAAGCATACCAAAGCATCCAGATTTTTACCGATAACCATACGCCCATAATACTTAACAGAATACCGTCTCCCATACCTGCTCCCTCTTTTTTTATCAGAGAATACATAATAAATATGAATCCCGGAAAGAGAGACAGAAATAATAGAAAAAGGCTTCTGTTTTCTCTCCCTTTATAAAATATCAATGCCAATATACTGCCCAGTATCAGATACCACACAGGTATTTTTCGATCTTTTAAATCCTTTATTGCACCATAGCCTAAGAAAATTTGTATTACCAGCTCTTCCATATACTTTCCTCACCCGCATTTTGAACATTCCGGTATTCCCTGTACCTCAGATATGGGAATACATTTAATTCTTCTTTTCAATCCTCTGCAGTTCACACTTCTATGATACCGCTCTCCCTGTTCCGTGATGTAAGCTGCAATGGGAATACCTTCTTGTATTGTATTTTTACAACATATTTCACAGGCGTCATAGGAAGTATAATGACTTCTCAGCTCTTGATTGGAAATTACCCTTATAGATAACGACAGATGGGTACAGGCTCGCTTTCTGTGATATACCGTCCCATACTCTGTCATATACACCATTTCCTCTCCCTCCTCCAAGGAGAGTCCCTGTAAGCTCTCATAGCCTGTCCATGGCTTTACGGTACAGGTCACCACAATGTTTCCTCCCTCATAGCCTAAGAAGGAAAAGAAACTTTTTATGGGGACCAAATCCCTTAACTCAATTAAATTTTCACTTCCCCCGGTCTGCTGCCCCAAATATCCATACATTGCATATTTTTTCCCCTTTTCCTGTACTTCCTCCAGCTGCTTCAGGTAAGCGGTATACAAGAAAATGAGAGAAAATATATTTACAAAAAATAAGAGAAAAAAAGAGAGAGAAAAGGCTGCTTCCAGACATAAGGAGCCTTCTATGAAACAAGGAGAAAAAGAGAATGTTCTTTTGGATTTAGTAGTAGGATTGAGGATATCGTCACTAAATTCGGGGTAGATAGGATTGTGACATGCTTGGAGAGAAGCTTTTGTGTCATTTGTTTTTAGTTTCTTTTTTAATTTTGTTTTGCTCCAAAAGAACATCCTGTTTTTCTCCTCCTTTCTTCTATTCGTAATAGCCTGTACGTGTTATTTCATAGTCACCTCCGTAGCCACTGATAAAATAAGAGGAAGCCTGAAATACGGTAATACATTGATCCAATGAAAAGTAAGGATTTTGAGTTATGGTTCTGATATCCATTTCACAAATATCCATAAATCGTGATAGGAGCTTTTGCTCATTTGTTGTCCATAAGAAAAATTTTAAGTAATCCTGATATGCCATTCCATTTTCCACACATTTGTATTCTCCCAAATGAGAGGTGAAGCTTAGCAGCTGTGATAGTGGTGTATTCCAGGTACTATCAGACTTTGTGGCAGCCACCTGTTTTCCATCCAACAAAATTCTGATATCCTTTACACTTTCTGCATAGCTCCAGGCAAATAAAATTACTGTTTTTAAAGGCTCCTTCAGCTCCGGCATCAGGCAGGCCACGCTGATAAGTAATGCCATGGTCTCTGCCTCTGCCTGCTTTTGGCTGTCTGTCATTAAATAGGAGAGATTAATGCCTTCTCTGATCAGCAGGATTCTTTGAAGGGTTTTTTCCAGATTATCCTGATCTTTCTCCTCACCCTGAAGTAAATATTCCAGCTGATACTTTAACAGGCTATCCTCCCTTTCCTGATTAAAATAACTGCATTTAGCAAAATAGTATTCCTCTAAATAAGTCTTTTTTGTAATACCATTCAGGGATGAGCTTTTAAAGGCAAGATTTCCCTCTCCTTCTCTGTTGGCTCTGTAGGAAAAGTAATTGGATTTAGTAATACTCTGAGCCGATATTTCTTTTCCGGAGGGTAAGGCCAGACCTAATATCCCCTCCTCTATGGTTGTCTCCACATAATCTGCAGGATTATCAGGTACAATGGGTTCCTCATCCTCTTTTCTTTCCCGGTTACGCTCTTCTATCAGACTTTTAATCTCACTGCTTTTCTCCCTCCACTGACTTCTTCCCTCACTTCCTGAATTTTCCTGATTTTCCAGGCTTTCATAATTTCTATCTAAAATATTAGTTATCAGGCTGCCTTTTTTATGCTTCATATAATTTAAAATGGCTTCCCTCATTACCTGCCCACTATTATCGCTGAGCAATAAATATTCTTTCATACTTACTCCATCACAGGAAAGCTTTGTTAAATCAGCTCCTTGAGAATAAAACAAACTGCCCTCTTTTTTCAAATTTTTATTCAGGTAAAACTGCAGATGAGCTTCCAGCTGCTTTGTTTTGCTGCTCTTATTTCCATAGCCGGCATCTATGGCAAAGATATCATACCGCTCCAGCAGCTGCTTATGATATTCTCCCAGCACAGAAAACAGACCAATATCCATTACCCCTTCAATTTCAGCTTTTATTACCTGCTGCCTTGCTGCTTCCAGCACGGTAAAGGTAAAGGACAGCATAATCCCCAATACCAGGCACAGGTACACTGTGACGGAAGCACTGATCTCCTTTTTCATCAAATAGTATTTGCCTGCCTTACAATTTTTTCAAAAACAGACTCCACCAGCTTCACCAGCTGTTCCTTAAAAATAATTACCAGGCTGATTAACACCACAATAATTAAGATCAGCTCTACCGTTCCCATTCCTTCTTCGTCTCTTATAAAATCTTTAAAATTCTTCAGCATATTTTTTTCCTCCTTTATTTTATGTCTAAAAGGAAAGTAGGGCAGGAAGCATAATTAACGCCATTACCATTCCTAATAACATCATCATTGGCAATAACAGCTTTGTTCCCATTTCCTCTCCTTGTCTTTTTAACCGTTTATATTGCTCCTCATTGGCTGCTTCCATTTCTTTTTTTAATTGAGTTAATAAATGATAGCTGCCCTTTTCTCTTTGCTGTATTAACAAAGCTGCCAGCTTCCTGTATTCCGCTGTTTTACATCTTCTGCCCAGATCCTCATATACCTTTTGTTCTCCTTGTCCATTTTTCATTTGATTGCAGGCATAGGATATCTCTTCCTTTAAATAACTATGCTCTTCTTCTTCATATTCCTGCTGTATACGAAAGAAGCTTTCCTTGATACTGATACCCGTTCCCAAATAAAGCACCAGCCGGCTGATAAAACCGGGATAATCTCTGATTAACTCCTGTCTTTTTCTTTCTGTTTTTTTCCTGATTTCCCTGTCCTTTTCCTGCCAGACCACTGCCATCAATATTAAGGTAATCAGAGGTACATAGATTCCGCTGCTTTTTCCCTGAAATTTCCAGCTTATTTCCTTTCCCTGAAAGCTCTTGGGAAGATAAAATGTTCCTTCTTCTCTTGTATTTTCTTCTCCCCTGATCAGATATTCCCTAAGACCTGTAATCCAATCAGACTCCTCTGTTTTTGGAAGTGTAATATAAAAAAGATATTCTTCCTGCCAGTCGTAATAGGATGCCTTCATTAAGATTGATACCGGGGTAATCTCCTTTAATATCTTTTCCTGAAGCTTTCCCGTATTGTCTATCAGCTCCGGCTCCATAGATTCCCAGCTTAAAACAAAGGGATAACCGGCAAGCTCCGTGACAAAGCTTAAATCTGTTTTTACCTGATCCAAAGAGCTATTCTCCCCCAGTATGTGGCCTTCCAATTCCTCTGTCATTTTTACAAAGGCTTCCTCCAGCTCCTGCCTGGTCCACTGTCTGGCTCTCAAATCAAATTCTATTTCTTCCCATTCCTCCTCCTCTCTTTTCACCTGCAGCTTTATTTGCTCCGAGGCTCCCGTTTCTTCCTTACGTAAAATCCGGTTTCCCTCTCCCGGCTGTAATTTTTGATAATCACTGTAAAACAAAAGCAAAGATAAAAACATTCCGGCCATAAATACAAGAATTATTGATTTTTTCTTCTCTTTATAGTAATTATCAAGAATACTCTTCTGATTTTTCTCCTGATACAGCTCTTTAAAATCACGTTCTATTTGTTTTCTGCTCATAGGCTGCTGCCCTTCCTATCTCTTTAATTGTGTAATCTTATCCCCCAGCTTATAAGCAAAGATATAAAGAATCATTGCCCCCGTCATAAGAAAAATTCCCAAGGGATTATGATACAGCACCTGAAAATATCCTCCCGAGGTTATCTCCATATAGGTCATAATAAAAAATGGGATAATGCACATAATTTTATGCTCCAGTTCCTTTTCATAAATTAGTAGCTTTATTTCTTCCTTTAATTCTATTTTTTTAGTAATGATCTCTACTGTATTTTCAATAATCTCATTCCATCTTCCTCCCATTTTTGAGGCCAGTAAAAATATATTGCAAAATTCTTTTATTTCTCCCGAATTTCTCTTTCCTAACTGAAGAATCATCCGCTCAAATGTAATTCCGTTACTGATTCCCTTTTGCAAATAATCCAGCTCCTTTACCATTAAGCCGTTTTCTCCATGTAGCCTGACCATATCCTTTCTGCTTTCCAAAAAACAATTCTCTATGGAATATCCGGCCTGTAAATTAGTTCTTACATTCAGCAACAGCTCCTTGAATTCCAGCTCCATGTTTTCCTTCTTCTTCCTTATTATTTTTTCCCCTTTATCTTTTTTATAGAAGTAAATAACAGGCGTTAACAAAAAAGCTGCTGCTACACTGCGATAAAAGAAATAAGCAAATAATATTACCACCAATATTCCTTCTGTATAGCAGCTTAATACTTCTTTATGGGATAACTCAGCTTCTCCTTTTACGATACAGCTCCTCCCATTCTCTGCCTTCAGATATTCCTGCAGCTTCCATTTTATTTGTATGTACCATTTTCCCAACAAGAACCAGCTCACCCTCTACCCTTTCTTTTTCGTTTATCTTTGTTTCCCGGAATTGATAAATAGGGTTTAGGCTCACCTCCTCCCCTTTTATCCCCACAACCTCTGTAATTTCAATCACCTTTCTTGATTTATCTCTCATTCTTGACAGATGAACAATAAGATCAATTCCTGATGCTATCTGTCTTCTTATGGCACTTACGGGTATATCAGCAGCCATTAAATACATATTTTCCAGCCTTGATAATACATCACCTGCACTATTGGCATGAATGGTGGACATGCTTCCGTCATGGCCGCAGTTCATGGCACTTCCTACCATATCCATGGCTTCTTCTCCTCTTACCTCACCTACGATAATCCTGTTAGGTCGCATTCTGAGCGAGGTTTTAATCAGATCTCTGATGGTAATACTTTTTCCTCCCTCTATAGATAAGGATCTGGTTTCCAGCCTTACCAGATTTTCTATTCCCTGTATCTGCAATTCTGCACTGTCCTCAATGGTAATAATTCTTTCTTCCTTTGGAATATAATCAGATAAAGCATTTAAAAAGCTGGTTTTTCCGCTTCCGGTACCTCCGCTGACTATAATGTTACAGCCTGCCTTTACTGCTTTTTCCAAAAATTCTGCCGCCTGTCTGTTAATGGCCTTTAAATCAACCAATCGTTCCATGGTCATAGGAATATGGGGAAATTTCCTTATAGTTAAAATAGGGCCGTTTAAGGCGATGGGAGACAATACTACATTTACCCTCTCTCCGGTGTTCAGCCTGGCATCCACAATGGGTGAGGACTCATTTACCTCCCTGTTGCATCGAGAGGTAATTAAATGAATTACCTGCATCAGGGACTCCCTGGAATCAAATTCCGGCTCTGCCTTTTCCAACCTTCCCTGCTTCTCAATAAAGATATTTTCCGGACCGTTTACCATAATTTCCGTTACCTCTTCATCCTCCAGCAGATCCTGTAGTATATCCATTTTTCGTAAGGAATCAAAAATTTCTTTTCCTATTCTTTTTCTTTCACTTAGGGAAAAGCTTGCAACTGTTTCCTTTGTCATCAGGTAGCTGCTGATTAATTCCTTCATCTTTTCATCTGTCAGCTCTTCCTTTAATTCCAGCTCTTCTAAGATTTTTTTTCTTATATTTTGTACCTCTGTTTTTTTACTCTTCATTAAAATCTTCTTCCACTCTTTTCTTTACAAACTCTGCCAGCTCTGTATAGGTTAATTTCAGTAATCCGGAAGGTAGATTTTTTATCTGTGGTATCTTACAGTATTTTGTTTTTTGCCAGATATCTTCATAGCTGCTATTTTTTAATACCTCCTCGTATTGCTTTATTTTCGCTTCAGCAAAGCCATTTTCCTTTCCCAGGGTATAGACAAGGTCGCACAAGCGAAGGATATCAAACAGGCCCTGTATGGCATCTGAAAGGTCCAGGATCAGATACTCATAATCTCCCTTTCTTTCAATTTCATACAAAAGCTTCATCCACTCCTCCTTGGTAACTGACACCAGGTCAAGATAGGAATCAAAAGGGGGCAGAATATCAAGTCCGCCACATTGTTCTATCATACCTCCCATTTTACAGGGAAAGCTTTCCCTGGAATTTTGCAGATAATAAATCAATTCCGAAAGGTCACAGGAAAAGCTTTTTTCCAGTAGTTTCCCCAGGCCTGAAAAGCTTTCAAGATTTATATACAGAACCTTACTTCTTTTACTTAAAAGCTGTCCCAAAACAAAGGAAAAAGAGGTTTTCAGGCACCTGCCTACGGGAGAATATACTCCTATCATCTTTAAGCCATGTCCTTTTGCCGTAAAGCCCGTTATAATATTTTTTTCAACTGTCCATTGAAGTATTTCTTTTATCAGTCTGTCTGAGGATTGATATTTATTAAAATAGATCTGTCCCTGCCTTTCTTCCGTTTTCTCTCCCAAAAGAAATAAGTGAGTAATCTCTTCTCCTTCCCCATTACCTTCATAATCTTTTTCTGAGATCAGTGCTGTAAATATTGGCTTTTTTTTACTGTAATCCTTCAATGTCTCTATGGAGGTAAATAATTGCACCTGGAAGGGAAAGCCTTTTTTATTCTCCAGGTAATTTACCAGCTGATAAGCATATTCCACCTCACTGTCACAGATTGCCATGGTATAGTTCATCTATAAAATTCCTCCTGTTATTAAAACAGCCAGTAGTATGGGTCCTGCCAGTCTGATTTTTGTTTTTTTAATTACTTCTTCCTGTTCTGTGTCTGGATAATAATAATGAATTGTTCCTGATTTGATAATTTGTTGAATATAAGAAAATAAATAAGAGATTCTCTGTTTAAAATTATGATTTAGAATCATTTGAAACCAAGAAAGAAATGCAGCGATAATAAATGTCAGCAGTATACTGTAAATCAATTGCCAAAAGGATAGGTAAATTCCCATCATGGAAAACAGCTTAAGATCTCCTCCCCCTATCCCTCCTATTTTAAAGATTGGATAAAATAAGAGTATTGGTATCAGTATCCCGGGAAGATATAATAACAGTTCCCCTATCTCCTTTCCTATAATCAATCTGATTATTCCTAAAATAAAACCTAAGATAATCAGCTTATTAGGGATTATGCCTTTTCGGTAATCCTCATACACTGCTGCCAACAGAATAAGAATCAACAACAGCAGCTTCTTCACCTCCTTCATATTCAGTTGTAACTTGGAAAAACTTTAATTTAAAAATGATTATCAAATGAATTAGAAAATAAGATACCGAAATAAATTCGGTAGTTAGATAATTACTTGTTGGTTCACAGTATATCTATTTTTAATGTCTTTGTCTATATTGTTTTTTTAAAAAAATCATCTTTGTTAATTATTTACAAGATGATTAAAAAACTAAGTGCAAAAACAAGGATAAGCCCCGGAAATCCAAGAAATATACATGTCAAAACCGTAACGGGATTCATACCAATTTGAAGTGGCAGCTCCCAGACTTGAAATATATAATTGCCTAATACAATAGCTACACTTCCCAGCAGTCCTCTGAAAATACCTGTTAGTAAAAGCTCTGATTTTGATTTTATAGCCATGAGCAAAAGTATAATCCCACACATGGAGATGATAATAATCATTCCCTGAAGCTTCATATAATTACCTTTTTTCTTTTAATCTATGTAAAATTATTATTTTTATGATATGTATATTTTTTCTCTTTTGACACTATACTTTCATAAAGAATAATAACCGGAGGTAATTATGAAATTTTTATTTAGACAATCTGCCAAGCCTGATTTTTCAGAGAAACCTAAAACCTTAAGGGATTGTATCCTGGAGGATTTGGAAAAAACAAAATTTGAATTAGAGTCGGCTTATTGCGGATTTGATAATGTGACTGATCCTGATTTAATAGACTGCTACATTTATGAAGTGAATTCTATTATGAAACGATATAAATATTTATTAAATCAGGCAGCCTCTCTTTCGAAGCTGCCTGAAGAAGAACTTATTTCATTAAACACGGAATCCTCGGTTACTGCCCTGGTCTGATAGATTAATATTTAAACTGTCCTTGCTATAGGTAAGACCTGCATACACAGCTTGTGTATTTTCCATAATAGGGGCTGAAGTATCTTCCTTTGCTATCGTTTCATAGGATTTCTTTAGCTCCCCTATCATTTCCATTATAGGTGGAATTAACTCTGTTTTCTCCATAATAGATGCTGTAGACAGTTCTCTTTTGTAGAAATAGTATAGTCCCCGAAGCCTGTGTGCAAGCTCATACTCAAAGTTTAATGAATTTATTAATTCATCTAAACAATTTTTTGCACCAAGAATACTGTTTTTGTATTCTTCCTTATCCTTTTTTTCATGAGCCTCTAAGGCATCCTGAAGATATTGGAGTACCATTTCATATAAAATAACAATTAGCTGACTCTTATTCGCCTTTGTTATTCTATAGGTAAATTCCTGTTTTTTTTCTTTTACCATAGTGATATCCTCTGCTTAGGGAATGTTACTGTAATAACTGTAATACCTGAGCCGGTCTTTCATTAGCCTGAGCCAACATGGAAGTAGCTGCCTGAGTAAGAATCTGAAGGCTGCTGTAATTTGTAAATTCTGTAGCCATATCTACATCCATTACTCTGGAATAGGCACTGGTCATATTTTCATAGGTAACATCAAGATTAGTGATCGTACGCTCTAAACGGTTCTGATAAGCTCCTAAATCACTTCTTACGCTTGATACAAAGCTAATGGCTTTTGAAATTTCACCTATGGCTGCTGTAGATGCCTCCTCAGTTCTGGTATTTGTATATAATATACCTACACTTTTCTTTGTGATGGGAGGAATTCTTACCTCCAATGTCTGTCCCTCATTGGATCCAACCTGTAAGGTCATGGATGCCATACCTGTTAAATCCAGCTCCAAATCAGTAAGATTTCTCTCTGTTAAGGTCAGCTTCATTTCGAAGCCTCCCTCAGTAGTAACGATTGCCTGATCATAGCTCCATTCTACCTTATAATTTTCAACGTCCTCTCCGTTAGGATATTTAAGACCCTGGATATCCACATTATCTAAAAATCCGTCAGCATCTACTGTAGAAGTAATGGAAGTGATAGTGTAAACACCTAAATCCATGGTATCGGAATAGTAATCCACAGATACCCCGGCGTTATTACTGTAGGCCTTTAAATCAAAGGTTCCGTCTAACAGATCCTGTCCGTTAAACTGAGTTGTTTCTCCGATTCTCTCGATTTCATCCTTTAATGCCTGAACCTCTTCATCTACCATAGCTCTGTCATCATCGGTAAGATTCCCGTTTGCTGCCTTAATTGCCAGCTCATTCATTCTCTGAAGCATATCGTGGATTTCATTTAAAGCACCATCTGCAATTTCAATAACGGAAACACCGTCTCCGGCATTTTCTCCTGCTGTACTAATACCTCTCAGCTGGGCATTCATTCTTCTGGCCATCGCCAGGCCTGCTGCATTTTCTTTGGCATGGTTGATCTTATAACCACTGGATAATCTTTCTAAAGATTTGGATAATGCTGTATCATTTCTTTTTAATGCATTATTTGCAATCATTGAAGATACATTATAATTAATAATCATATTCTTCCTCCTACTGCTTCCTTTTTTACTTTTGTATTACAAATGGTGTGTTTACACACCCCTATTTCTCTATAAACTCTGTGAAGCTGTTCCTATTGTATATCGTATAAAACTTTTTGCAACTTTATACAGGATTGAAATATCATTGTCGGAATTTGACTCGCTGCCTTCAAAGGTATTTAAATCCATCCCCTTATTTACTCCAAAATACAATCCCTTTATCTCAGTTTTTGTTTCTTTTAGGGCTTCCTCTAAGGCCTTCTGAAGATCTGTGGCACCACTTTCCAGAATGTTTTTATGATCCATATGATCTGTCAAAACAGAGCCTTCCAAAACAGTATCCCTTAAAATAAATCTTGCTTCTACCCGTCCCAGGGCTTCTGTATCCATGGTAATTTTTATATTGCCTGCTTCCTCTGCCTTATGGATTACCTTCAGGTTAATGGAGGTAAATTCCTCTCCTATTTTCACCGGGATTTCATAGTTTTCTTCCCTGGCAAGATTTTGTGCTACAGACAGCTGCTTATATACCGATTGCAATTCCTTAATATTTAAATATCCGGGCTCCAGCTTTTCTATACTTTCCTCTAATACCTGCTTTGACTTTTCTATCAGCTTATCATAATTTTTATTTCGTTTTTCTTCTTTCTCAAGGCTGTCAATAAATTCTCTGGCATGATCCAGTACGCTTTCTTCCATCTCCTCTACTGTCTGATTTTCGTCAGCTTCAAAAGACATTACCTTACTAAAGGCCTGACCTCTTTTTCCTGTAAGCAGGGAGACTGCTGCCAGTCCGTCTATGGTAACCGGCTGATGGTAGGCTTCCAGATAATCTTTCTCTTTTCCGGTATTTTTTACAATATCCCGGATTTCCTTCAGCTGTTCTAACTGTAGCTCTTTTTCTACAGAAGCTTCTTTTACAATGGTTTCCATCGCCTTAATCTGATCACTAATGGAAATACCCTTTTCTATCACCTTTTCAATAGCACCTAAAGAGTCATCAATTCTGATATCCGTACCCTTTGCCTTGTTACTTCTTACCGCTGAAAGTAAATTAGAAAAGCTTAAGCCTGCCTCCTGTGCTAACAGACTTCCTATGGCAGCTCCATCTGTTTTTTCGATCTGACGAATCAGGCGGTAAATACCGATATAGGCCTTTCTTTCTGTATCGGAAATCTGATTGTTTTTTTCCAGCTTATATAAAAACTCACTGTAT
>JAFYWD010000194.1 GCA_017558205.1 Lachnospiraceae bacterium
AATCTGGGATATGGATTCTGTCGGAGATATTGCTACGGTAACAGTTCATATTAAGAAAATCAGGGAAAAAATCGAGGTAGGAGCTTCCAAGCCCCAGTATATAGAAACCATCTGGGGTGTAGGGTATCGGTTTAAGGTGTAGGAGAATATCTACAATTTCCTAATCAGTACCGGAATAGGAGGATTTTTGGGACGATTGTAATAGGAAGAAAGAATAACAAGGTACTTCCTTGAATCTAATTCCTTCAGGTAGGAAAGGAGAGCATCCCTTTCTTCAAAGCCGCTATCTCCACCGCTATAAATACAAAGGCTCATCAACCCTCCCTTTTTAAGGAGAGTAAGTCCTTGCTCTATGGCCGCTATACTGGTAGAAGCCTTGGTAGCAAGCAGATGATCGCCTCCGGGCAGGTAGCCGAAATTAAAAACGATACAGTCTACGGTTTCTGTATCTGCATATTGGTTCATATGGCTGTGAGAATCCAGGATAAGCCTGTAATTACAGGGTAAGCCGGAAGCTTGCAGCCTTTTTTTTGTATTTTTACAGGCTAGCTCCTGAATATCAAAAGCAAGAACGGTTCCTTGTTTACCTACCAGACTACATAAAAATTCAGTATCATAGCCATTCCCCATAGTAGCATCAATACAAAGATTTCCCGGTTTAACATGCTCTTTTATAAAGTGGTGGCACCATTCAGTGATTTGATACATAGTAAAATCTCCTATTAAATGTAATTTGTTGTTTGCAACAGTTCGGTTTGTCGTTAAAGCAATAACTGTGTTGTGTTGTCATAAAAGAAAAGCTTATTTCATTAGCATATATAATTCC
Organism: Lachnospiraceae bacterium; assembly: GCA_017558205.1. Classification (GTDB taxonomy): domain Bacteria; phylum Bacillota; class Clostridia; order Lachnospirales; family Lachnospiraceae; genus SFDP01. The sequence continues at coordinate 827 of JAFYWD010000194.1, forward strand.
ATCTCTCAAATATTGGATGTTAATTGTATAAATAAAAGAAAAGCATCCAATGATTCGCTAAAATTACAGAATATTTCCAGTAAATGTATAATTATCAAGAGAAAATGGAGCAAACTATAGCTTGTTTTTAAAAAAGCTCCAATGCTTCTTGCTTCTTTTGGAGCTTTTTTAAAAATTTATATTATAATATCCAATTTGGCTTTATTTATCTGAAATAAGACCCGAGATGCCGGTAATTTGGATGCCCTATAATATTTTATATAAAAAAGCTCCGATATGGTAACAGGAAGTAGTGTGACAAACTGTTATCATAGTTTATCACAGATATAGTAAATTTGGATGAAAAATATTGTTTAGTTTGTTATACTCATTTTTAGAATAGAAAAAGCATAATGAGGAGGTACCAATGATAATTCATAAAATTTACGGCGTATATTTTAGTCCGGTAAAAAATACAGCAAATGTAGTAAAAAAAATGGCACAGGATCTGGGAAGGGAATTGAACCTTCCTGTAGAAGTGATAGATTTTACTACTCCCGAGAAAAGAACAGGAAGCTGGAGCTTTAAGGAAGATGACCTGGTAGTATTTGGCACACCTACCTTTGCAGGAAGAATTCCCAATAAAATTTTACCCTATGTACAGACCTTGTTTGAAGGAAAAGAAACCTTGGCAATTCCTGTGGTAACCTTTGGTAACAGAAGCTTTGATAATTCTTTGATAGAAGTAAAAAATGAATTGGAAAATCATAATTTTAAAACCTTTGCGGCAGCAGCAATTGCCTGTGAGCATTCCTTTACGGATAAGCTGGCTAAGGAAAGGCCGGACCGAGAGGATATCAGGCAGCTGGAAGGCTTTATTCGGGAGGTTGCGGGACTTTTACAAGATATAAATCAGAAAGAAGATATCATATCTCCGGTTCAGGTACCGGGAGAGCATCCCTTGACAGGTTATTATGTTCCGTTGGGTATTGATGGGCAGCCGGTACAGTTTTTAAAAGCAAAGCCGAAAACCGTGGAAGAGGATTGTGATCATTGTGGTGTCTGTGCAGCTGCCTGCCCAGTGGCTGCCATCGATTTTTCGGATGAAGCCAAGGTTCCCGGCACCTGTATCAAATGTCAGGCCTGTGTGAAGCTTTGCCATAGCGGAGCCAAATATTTTGATGATGAGAAATTTTTATCTCATGTAAGAATGCTGGAAGAAAATTATACAAGAAGAGCAGAACCGGAATTTTTTATTGGTAACGAGAAAAGAGAGTATTAGTATGAATTTAACTATAATATATGAAGACAAAGATATTTTAGTATGCTTTAAACCGGCAGGAGTGCCTACACAAACAGCATCTTTGACTATTCAAGATGTAGTTTCCATGGTAAAATCCTATTTAGTGAAAAAGGAAGGTAAGGCTTCTTCTTACCTGGGGCTGGTACATCGTCTGGATCAGCCGGTAAGCGGTCTTTTAGTGCTGGCTAAAAATAAAAAAGCAGCTTCCCTTACCATTACAAAGAAGCAGTATTATGCACTATGTATGGGAACGCCTGTGGAAAAAGAAGGAGAGCTTCGTCACTATCTGTGGAAAAATCCCAAAACAAGTATGGCAGAAGTTGTGGATGAAAAGAATGCCGGCAATAAAACAGAGGTCAAGGAGTCTGTTCTCACTTACCAAACCGAAGAAGAGAGAAATGAAATTCAGGAAAAGAGTGTTTCCTTACTGAAGGTAAGTCTTAAGACGGGGAGATTTCATCAAATCAGGGCACAGTTTTCGGCCATTGGTCATCCTTTATTGGGAGATTTGAAATACGGTACCGAAGACAGCAAACAGCTTTCAACAGAGATGGGAATAAAAATGGTGGCCCTATGTGCTGCTTATCTGAAAATAATTCACCCTGTAACAAAAAAGGAGATGGAATTTCAGTTAAAAGAAGAATTACTGCCTGCCTGGGCAACCATAATAAGAAAAGAAAGGTAATTGAAATGAAACTAAAGAAAAAGCAAAAATCAAAGAACCAAATAATAGCAGAGTCCTTTACTCCCATAGAGCAGTTTACCAGTACTGCCTATCTGTTTATGATGCTTCTGGTATTTCCTCTTTATGTAAAGAATCAGTATCAGGGAATCGGAGATGCAAAATATCAGCTGTTTTTTGTAAGTACCCTTATGTTCCTTGGGATCTCTGTATTTATCCATGGTATTAAAAAGATTTTGGAACAGAAGGAAGAGAATAAAGTGTTTACCATAAAAAAGGAAAATTTCAGCGTATTAGATTTGTGTGTATTTTCCTATGGGCTTCTTGTTTTATTTTCTTTTATTTTCAGTGATTATAAGGATTATGCCTTAAAGGGGGCAACAGGCTGGGAAATGGGATTAATTTCTCAGATGATGTTTATAGGAATTTATTTCTTTTTATCAAGACAAAGAGTTCAGCCTATGTATCTGTTGACTTTTCATCTGATAGGTTCCTTTTTTACCTTTCTTTTGGGAATTTTACATCGTTTTCAGATAGATCCCTTAGGGATGTATGAAGGCCTGAATTTAACTCAGATGACAGAGTTTTTATCTACCATAGGACAGGCCACCTGGTATTCCAGCTATATCTGTACAGTATTTCCCATTGGTCTTGTTCTGTTTTTCGTTGTAAAGGAAAGAAAGTGGAGGATACCTTTATTTATCTATAACGGAGTTAGCTTTGGAATTGTTGTTACCCAGAATAGTGACAGTGCTTTTATTGCTTTGGCAGGTATTCTTGTATTGCTGGCTCTGTTTTCCTGTAAAAAAAGAGAATATTGGATGATTTTTTGGGAAATCATGATGTTGATGTGGGGAACCTTTGTAGGAATAGGATTACTGCAAAGAATATTTGTGAATAAGGCCATTCCTTTGGATGCCATATCCTTGTTTTTCTCTCAAAGTATATTTTCCATGGCAATGCTGGCAGTAAGTATCTTATGTTATTTATTATCACGAAAAATTTCAGAAAGCCAAATGCAGACAGTGCTGAAAATTACAAGGTTAGTAATTAAGGCAGGAATGGTATCAGTGGTATTCCTGCTTCCTGTAATCATTTTATTTGTTTACTGGAATACTACCGGCCGGTTAATGGAATGGTTTGGTTTCCAAAGCAGTAATAATTATCTGTTTTTTGACATGAACTGGGGAAATAAGAGGGGAGTAAGCTGGATGCTTGCCTGGCAGGAATTTGTAAATATGCCCATTTTACAAAAGCTGTTTGGCGTAGGTCCGGATGCTTTTTCAGCTCACCTTTATCGTCTGCAGGAAAATCAGGAGAAGTTAATGGCATTGCATGGAAATTTAAGACTGACCAATGCTCACAATGAATATCTGAACAGTTTAATTTGCTACGGCGTTTTGGGCCTGGCTGCGTGGATTTTTATTTTAGGAAAAGGAATCACAGGCTGCTTCAGGAAAGCAGAAGAGAATCCTGTATTTTTAGGCTTTGCACTTTGTATTATAGGCTATGCCGGCCATAATGTTTTTTGTTATCAGCAGGTTTGCTGTACTCCCTTCCTGTTTATAGTGCTGGCAGTGGGAGAAAGCTTGACAAAACAAATAAAATCACATACTATCTAAAACAATAATTAAGGTAATTTAAAAGGAGAAAAATCATGGCGGACAACAAGAAAAAAGTAGAAGCGATTACGTCCATGGATGTGGATTTTGCACAATGGTACACAGACGTGGTAAAAAAAGCTGAATTAATTGATTATACCAGTGTAAAGGGATGTATGGTAATCAAGCCTGCCGGCTATGCAATCTGGGAATTAATCCAGAGACAGCTGGATGACAGATTTAAGGAAACAGGGGTAGAAAATGTATATCTTCCTATGTTCATACCGGAAAGCTTACTTCAAAAGGAAAAGGATCATGTTGAGGGCTTTGCTCCTGAGGTTGCCTGGGTTACTCATGGAGGATTAAATCCTTTACAGGAAAGACTTTGTGTAAGACCTACCTCAGAAACCCTGTTCTGTGATTTTTATAAAAATGATATTCAGTCCTATCGTGACCTGCCGAAGGTTTATAATCAGTGGTGCTCTGTTGTCCGTTGGGAAAAAGAGACAAGACCCTTCCTTCGTTCCCGTGAATTTTTATGGCAGGAGGGACATACAGCTCATGCAACAGCGGAGGAAGCAGAAGAAAGA
>JAFYWD010000195.1 GCA_017558205.1 Lachnospiraceae bacterium
TTCAAAATATTATCTGCTATGCGAATTATTACAGTAAGCTGTCCTATGGAAAGAAAAAGGGAGAAAGGGGCTATTATTTAGGTACGGAATATATGCCCTTAAGAAAGGTATTTCAGAATAGGGAAGCTAAGCTTATCAGGGAAGAAATAGCCTCTGTTTTACTGCTTTCCGGCGGCAGTGATCCTGAAAATATGATTGAAAGAATTTTAAATCAGTTTTTAAAGCAAGAACAGCAAAAGCCCCTGAAGATATATGTCATTTGTGGCAGTCTTTATCCGGATTTTTCTGCCTTAGTGAAAAAATATGAGAAATTCCGTGAAGAAGTGCCTGCAGAAGAGGTGCCTACAGAAGAAGTACCTGCAGAAGAGATGCCTACAGAAGAAGTGCCTGCAGAAGAGGTGTCTTCAGAAGCAGAAGAAGGAAAGAAAGAAGTATCAGAGCCTGAAGCCTCTAAAAAAACAGGAATTATCATCGAATTTCATCAGAATGTAGCTAATTTGGAGGCGTATATGGAAGAGGCTGATCTTGCTGTTTCTGCCGGTGGAACCACACTATATGAGCTGGCAGCCATGGGTGTTCCAACTATTACTTATTCCTTTGCAGATAATCAGCTTCGAAATGTCTATCAATTTATGGAAGATGACTTGATGGATTATGCGGGAGATGGAAGAGAAGAAAAGAATATTGTAAAGGAAACGGATATTAGTGTAGAAGAGAGAATTCTAAAGTTTTATCATCTCTATGACCGGGATCGGGAAATGAGAAAAGAAAGAAGCAGAAGGCTTCAGCAGATGATAGACGGAAAAGGAGCAGAAAGAATTGCCGCCTTATTAGAGGAAAAGGAGCAGAAAGAATTGCCGCCTTATTAGAGGGGAAGGAACAGTAAGAATTACTGACTTATGGAGAGAAAGGAATAGTAAAGGAAAGGTAGTTATCGTATGAGAAAAGAGAGAATTTATGTTTGTCATACCTTTTATCATGTATATATTACTGTTTTAAAGGAATGCAACAGAAAGCCTGAGGACAGAGGAGGTGCTACCCTGCTTTTAAGTACTATGTCCAATAATTTTGGAAACCTGAAGGAAAGAGCCATAGTCTCCGGCTTATTTGAGCAGGTTCTTACCTTTGAGGAAAAAGAAGAGAGTTTTTTTCCGCAGTTAGCTAAGCATAAAAAAGACAGGGGAAATATTGTGGTAAACATGTTTCACAGAATCTGTTACACTAAAAAGCTGGGAAAGCTGCAGCAGCCCTTTGTACCGGTAGACTTTAAAGAATATGGAGATATTTACGTCTATTGCGACTCTGATCCTATCGGTTATTATCTGTCTTATAAAAAAATTCCTTATCATGCCATAGAGGACGGCTTAAACTGCATTCTTCATTATGATACAGCCAGATATGATAATAGAGGACATTTTGAGCTGAAGGCTAAGTTTTCTGCCTGGAATTTGATATTTATCCAGAACGGATACGGAAAATATTGTATTGATATGGAAGTGAATGATATTTCCTGCTTAAAATATCCCTGTCCCAAATATATAGAAGTGCCCAGAAAGCAGCTGGTAGAAAAAATCAGGGAAGAGGATAAGGAGCTGATTATCTCTATTTTTATGGAGAATCCGAAAAGCCTTTTAGAGCAGATAGAAAAAAGTGGAGAAAATAAGGAGACAGGAGAAAAGATTTTGATTCTTTCGGAGCCTCTTTGTGATTTGGATACCAGAGAAAGAATTTTTAAGGATATTGTAAAGGCTCAGTCGGAAAATGCACTAATTTTTATCAAGCCTCATCCCAGGGATCTTTTAGACTATAAATCAAAATTTAAGGATGAAATTGTTATCGAAGGACAATTTCCTATGGAAGTAATGAATTTTATTCCGGGAATTTGTTGGGATAAGGTGATTTCCGTACTTACTGTTACTGATGCCATTACCTGTGCCAAAGAAGTAGTATTTTTGGGGAGAGATTTCCTGGATAACTATGAAAAACCGGAAATTCATCGGCAGAATGAATATATATAAAATTAAATCTATATTAAATTTATTTAATATATTTGAGTTATAAATAATATTTCTACTTGCATATAAATATAATTTTGATAATATTAATAATAAAATGCAAGAATACTTGCATATAATACATCGAAAAAGCAGCCCCTTGATTGAGGTAGCTGCTTTTTGATAATTAAATTTAGTTTTTTATTTTTTTGATATATTGGGAGGTAGAATGATTGGAGTTTGACCAAACGAGGAAGTGATTTGTGCGATTTGTAGAGTGATTCTTTGCATCAAGTTTCCAATTACAAAATCACCGTTATACCTAAATTCTTCAGCCAAATTTATTTCTCTCCATTTGTATTCAGATTTATTCTGTGGGTTAAATTTTAAAATAGCACCAAATGAAACTGTTAAAGAAAATAATTCTTTAGGTTCAAACTTTAGTGTTCTGGTTACGGTAATTTTTACAGTTTCGTCGTTAGTATCTACCGAAATGTTATCTAAACAATTTAAAGTGTGGTGTTTGCTATCAATTGTATTTTCTATTCTATCATATACAATACTTTGTAAGTAAAATTCTTGTTCTGGTAAAAAATAATCAGCTAAATTAGTTATCATTAATTAGTCATCCCCTTTTCGTTGTAAAGCATTATAAGATTATCATACGGTGATGTTGGAGCGTAGGTAGATTCTTTATCAAAAATCCAGTTGTTTTGCTGTGTGTTTATACGTTGCGAAGCTAGTGCCGTACTTAGAATTAGTATAGTTTCTTCTTGAATACTGGATTGCGAATTTTCACTTAAATATGCTCTGATGGCTTTTTCCACGGTTGTATTTAATGATTCGTTTTCTTGGAAAGCTTTCGTGGCAAGTTTTTTATGCAATTCTGGTTCTATTCTAACATTAAACGTGCCTTTATACTCTTTGTCGGGCTCTTTACCTACTTCTGTACAAAATTCTAAGTAATCATCGACGGCAGCATGAAATTCCTTTTCGATAGCTGTAATATCTTTACAGGAAA
>JAFYWD010000196.1 GCA_017558205.1 Lachnospiraceae bacterium
ACTGATATCAGCTTTGGTATCTATCTGAAGCCGGTAAATAAAGTGGCAGAATATCCAGTGTTATTGGAATTATTGGATAATCTAGGTCTCCCCTATGAAAGCTTTCCCGAGACAGACACCTTTTTGCTTTTTAATGAAGAAAATAAATTACAAGAGTCAGTAGCCCTTTTTGAAGAAAAGGAAACCTCCTTTGGAACCTTTCATCTTTACTATAATGAAGATGGCCATCTGGAATTATCCTATAGTGAAGGAGAAAGTATGATCCTTACCTTTGAAGATATGGGGCTTATGATATTTGACGAGGAGAAAGGATGTGTAGCTTCAAAGACCTTTAACCTTTCAAAACAGGAGCAAAAATTATTAGAGAGTAAGTAAAAGGGGTATAAATTAACTTAAGAAAATATTAATATCTTTCTTCGCAATTCTATCTTTTTTTCATTTATAGTAGGTTATAACGTAGCTATGGAGAAAATAACGGGTTACGTTATAACAGGATAACCGAAAATAAAAGAAGAGAAGAATAGAGGAAAAGATATGAATAAAATGAAATTAATATTTATCGGGGAGTGTATCATTATTTTCTGTCTCCTATTGGTAATAGGCGGATTGCTGGTAAAAGAGCCGGGGCTGGCAGCAGAAGGTTCTGTTTTTTCGGAAGAGACTTCAGTATTAGAAGCAGAAGGAGAGCCGGAAACTGTTCTGAATAGGGAAGAAGGCCCGGTGCTTTCGGAAAAGATTGTACCGAAAGCTGGTGAGTTGCAAAAGCTTCCTGAACAGAAGATAAGCAGTAATGAGTCTTCAAGGGAAGATATTTCCCCTGTTACATCAAAAGAAGTAACAGAGAGAAAAGAAAAAACACAGATTGTGGTTTTCGGAGACAGTATCTGGAATGCCGGAAGAGGAGAGGATGGAATTTCAGAACAGGTAATGGCAGAGAAGGATGTAATCATTTATAATTGTTCTATTGGAGGTACTACGGCAGCAGTAGTCAATGAATCTACCCAGTGGGATTCCTGGACCAGTCGTTCCTTCAACGGAATGATGTATCTGGTAAATGATGTTATTTCTGAGGAGCAGCTGATACCGGAGGAAACCATTTATCCTATTTTTAAGCAGATTGATTTTGATGAAGTAGATTATATTTTAGTTTCCTATGGTCTGAATGATTATTTTTCTAACGTGCCCATTCATCCCAAAGAATATTTTGATTTAACTTCTTTTGTGGGAGCTCTCAGACATGGGATTCATAAAATTCAGGAAAAATATCCTCATATACAGTTTATTTTAACTTCCCCTACTTACTGTGGCTGGTTTGAAGGTGAGAGAGACTTTGGCCTGGGAGATTATGTGGAGGCGGCCAGAGGAGTATCGCAGGAATACGGAACCCACTTTATTGATATGTACCATGCCTTGGGAAAAAGTCCGGAACAAAAAATGCAGTATCTGGAAGATGGGGTTCACTTGACAGAAGAGGGAAGATATCTTTATGCCAGATCGGTGATAGATTTTTTAGAGGCCAATGGAATAGAATAAAGCAATGTCAAACAGGAAATACTGATTTTTTGGTATTTCCTGTTTTTATATTAGGAAATATTAGCCTCAAAACATTGTCCAAATGTAAGAAATATAATATAATGTAACGATAGATTGCCTAATAAACGGAGTTTATGAAGAAAAAGAGGGAACAGTATGGATAAGATTGCAGTGTTGATTCCTTGTTATAATGAGGAAAAAACTATTGCTAAGGTAGTAAAGGATGCCAAAGCAGCACTTCCTGAGGCTACCATATACGTATATGATAATAATTCAAAGGATAATACGGTAAAGGTTGCAAGAGAAGCCGGAGCCGTAATCCGTTATGAATATATGCAGGGTAAGGGAAATGTGATCCGAAGAATGTTTCGGGAAATTGATGCCAGATGTTATATTATGGTAGACGGAGATGATACCTATCCCATGGAATATGCGAAAGAAATGGTAGAGAAGGTTCTTGCTAAAAATGCAGATATGGTAGTGGGGGATCGTTTATCCACTACGTATTTTACGGAAAATAAAAGGCCCTTTCATAATCTGGGAAATTCCGTGGTAAGAGGAAGTATCAATACCCTGTTTAAAAGTGAAATCAAGGATATTATGACAGGCTATCGTGCCTTTAGCTATCAGTTTGTCAAAACCTTTCCGGTAATGTCAAAGGGCTTTGAGATTGAAACGGAAATGACCATCCATGCAGTGAATAACAATATGCAGGTGGACAATGTACTGGTAGAGTACAGAGATCGTCCGGAGGGAAGTGAATCCAAGCTGAATACCTTTAAGGACGGCTTTAAGGTATTATTAACCATTGCCCGTCTTTTTAGGGAGTACAAGCCCTTTCCCTTTTTTGGTCTGATTTCTTTGTTTTTAGTATGTCTTTCCCTGGGATTTTTTGTACCGGTATTGATTGAGTTTATAGAAACAGGTCTGGTAAGAAAATTTCCTACCCTGATTGTCTGTGGTTTTGCCGCATTGGCTGCCATTCAGTCTTTTTTTTCAGGTCTGATTCTTCAGAACATTGTACAAAGAGATCGGAAGAACTTTGAAATGGATTTAAATCGTGTATATAGTGAGTTTAAAAGTAAAAACAATGAGGAGGCAGTATGAAAAAGATTGCAGTAGCAGGAACGGGATATGTAGGCTTAGTAGCAGGAGTCTGTTTTGCAGAAGTAGGACATGATGTTACCTGTGTAGATGTAGATGAAAAGAAGGTAAAATTAATGGAAAGCGGTACTTCCCCCATTTATGAAGAGGGCTTAGAAGAGCTGATGAAGAAGAATAATGCTACGGGAAGACTGCGATATACCACTGATTACAGGGCGGCCTATTGTCAGGCAGATGTAATTTTTATCGGGGTTGGGACTCCGGAGCTTCCTAACGGTGATGCTAATTTAAGCTATATTGCCACTGTTTGCCGTCAGATTGCAGAGTCTGTGGAAAAGGATTGCCTGGTGGTAGTGAAATCAACAGTACCTATTGGTACCAATGATAAGGTGGAGCAGTTTATCAGGGATTTTCTTGTCCGTGATGTAAAAATAGAGGTGGCCTCCAATCCGGAATTTCTGGCCCAGGGTACAGCCGTAAGAGATACTCTTCATGCAGCCAGAATCATTATTGGTACCCAGAGTAAGGAGGCAGAACAGCTGTTACGAGAGGTTTATGAGCCCTTTGGGCTTCCTATTGTGGCAGTGAAAAGACGCTCTGCAGAAATGATTAAATATGCCTGTAATGATTTCCTGGCATTGAAAATTTCTTATATGAATGATATTGCCAACCTTTGTGAGCTGGTAGGAGCAGATATTGAAGATGTGGCTAAAGGTATGAGCTATGATGAAAGAATCGGTTCCCGCTTTTTAAATGCAGGGATCGGCTTTGGAGGAAGCTGTTTCCCCAAGGATACCAAGGCTTTAAAATATCTGGCAAAACAATATGGGTATGAATTAAGAACCATAGAAGCCTGTGTTGAGGTGAATACAAGGCAGAAAACAAGATTATTTGAAAAGGCCAAATCCCGAATGATTACCTTCCAGGACTTAAAGGTGGCAGTATTGGGGCTTACCTTTAAGGCAGGAACAGATGATTTGAGAGAGGCACCCTCTTCTGAAAATATTAAGCTGTTACTGGAGCAGGGGGCTCACATTTACGCCTATGATCCGGTAGGTGTTCCCAGAGCAAAGCTGGAGTTTCCCGAAGGAAAGCTGGGAAGAGGCGAAATCCATTATGTAACAACCATTGAGGAAGCACTAAAGGAGGCTGCCATCTGCTTTATTTTTACGGAGTGGCAGGACATCAAAGAGCTTCCGGCAGCGGAATTTAAAAATAAGATGAGAATCCCATTAGTATATGACGGAAGAAATCTTTATGATATAGAGAAAATGAAAGAGGAAGAAATTGAGTACTATAGCATCGGTAGATAAAAATAAAATATATTTAATTACAGGAGCAGCAGGCTTTATTGGATATTTTTTGGCCAAGGCTTTGCTGGAGCAGGATATTAAGGTAATTGGTTTTGATAATTTGAATGATTATTATGAGGTTTCCTTAAAGGAGGCTCGGCTTGAAAGCTTAAAAAAATATCCGGACTTTGTTTTTGTAAAGGGAGATTTGGCCAATAAGGAACAGGTAGTCAGTATATTTGAAGAATATCATCCGTCCATCGTGGTAAACCTAGCGGCCCAGGCCGGTGTAAGATACAGCATTGATAATCCGGATGCGTACATGCAGTCAAATATGATGGGGTTTTATCATATCTTAGAGGCCTGCAGACATTATCCGGTGGAGCATCTGGTATATGCCTCCTCCAGTTCAGTATATGGAGAAGCCGCCAAGATTCCTTTTTCTACACAGGATCCGGTAGATGAGCCGGTGAGTCTGTATGCAGCCACTAAAAAGTCTAATGAATTAATGGCCCATGCCTATAGCAAATTATATAAAATTCCTGTCACAGGCTTACGCTTTTTTACGGTCTATGGACCTATGGGAAGACCGGATATGGCATACTTTAAATTTGCCAAAAAGATTATGGCAGGAGAAGAAATTGAGATTTACAATCATGGAGAAATGTACCGTGATTTTACTTATATTGATGATATTGTCACAGGAATTATGAATCTGCTTTGTCATCCACCGGGGGCAAATGATAAAGGAGTAGCCTATAAGATTTATAATATCGGAAATAATCAGCCTCAGAAGCTGATGGACTATATTTCTACCCTGGAAAGGCATTTGGGAAGGGAAGCAAAAAAAGTATACCTGCCAATGCAGCCGGGGGATGTACCAAGAACCTATGCAGACGTAGATGAACTGGTAAAGGACTTTGACTTTAAGCCGGCAACTACCATAGATGAAGGCCTGATGCAATTTGCACAGTGGTTTAAGGAGTATTATAAGGATGTTATTTAATTCCTATATCTTTATTTTTTTGTTTTTACCTCTTTCCCTAGCAGGATTTTATTATCTGGAATCAAAAAGAGCCACACTGGCAAAGGTGTGGCTTACTTGCTTTTCTTTATGGTTTTACGGATATTTTAATACCAAGTATCTTTTGATTATGATTATCAGTATTTTGGGAAATTATGGCTTTCATCTTGCCATTTTAAAAGAAAGTAAAACAGGAAAACAAAGGGAAAAGCTGATTTTTATTTTGGGAATTTTTCTCAACCTGGCAGCCTTGTTCTATTTTAAATATTATGACTTCTTCATAAGCAATCTGAATGGAATCCTGGGAACAGATTTTATGGTCCGGGGAATTTTACTTCCTCTTGGTATCAGCTTTTTTACCTTTCAGCAGATTTCCTTTCTGACAGATACTTATCGGGGAGAGCTGCCGCGATGCAAGCTTGTGGATTATGCCTTGTTTGTATCTTTTTTTCCCCAGCTGATTGCAGGCCCCATCGTAATCCATGAAGAGATGCTTCCTCAGCTTGAACGGATAGGAAAAGATACAAGAAGTAAAGAAGAAAGACAATATTTATTTTTGCAGGGAATCTATGTATTTGTTCTGGGATTATCAAAAAAGGTTCTGTTAGCTGATATTTTCGGACTGGCAGTAGATTACGGATATGGGAACCTGGCCTCGCTTAATGGTCTGGAAAGCTTTTTAGTGGTAATTTTCTATTCTCTGCAGCTATATTTTGATTTCAGCGGTTATTGTGATATGGCAAAGGGACTGGGCTCTATGTTTGGTATGGAAATTGCCAACAACTTTGATTCTCCCTATAAGGCCGTGAATATTATAGATTTTTGGAAGCGCTGGCATATTACCCTAAGTCGTTTTTTTACCAAAAATATTTATATTCCCTTGGGAGGAAACAGGAAAGGAGCCATCATTACCTGCAGGAATCTTTTCCTGGTATTTTTCTTAAGCGGAATCTGGCATGGAGCAGGCTGGAATTATCTTCTGTGGG
>JAFYWD010000018.1 GCA_017558205.1 Lachnospiraceae bacterium
CTTCAGGCAGATATGGCATCCAGAGGAAATTATAAAAATGAAGAAATGATTTTTGAAAATAACGGAACCCCCTGGATTTATAATATGCTCCATAACTTTGGAGGAAGAATGGGGCTGGATGGAGAAATTCCTTTGATTTCCAAGGATCCTATGGAGAAATATCATCAAAAGCAGAAGATGGTTGGAATCGGAATTACTCCGGAGGCATTAGAAAACAGCCCGGTAATTTACGAATTGTTCTGGGAAACCTTATGGAGTAAGGATCCTATTGATTACAGACAGTGGGTAGAAGGTTATGCAAGAAGAAGAGCAGGAGGAGACAGTGAAAGTCTTCAGAAAGCCTGGGATATTTTGGTTGAAACGGCCTATGCTACCAAAAACAGCTATATTCAGGGAGCGGCAGAAACGGTAATGAATGCCCGTCCCGCAGACAGTTATGCCAAGGGAGCATCTACCTGGGGACATATGAAAATTGAGTATGAAAAGGATAAGGTGGATGAAGCCCTAAAATTACTGGCTGAAAATTATGAGCAGTTTAAAGAATCAGAGGCTTTTCGTTACGACCTGGCTGAAGTGGCAGAACAGGTAATCTGTAATGTGGCAGTGGAATATCATGCAAAAATGGTGGAAGCCTCAAAAGCAAAAAATATTGATCAGTTTACCTACTATTCTAACAAATTTTTGACCTTGTTTGATTTGGCAGAACAGGTACTTTCCAGTACCGATGAATTTATGTTAGGTACCTGGATAGAGGCTTCCAGAAAGATGATTGTGGGAGCAGATGACTGGACAAAGGACTTATTTGAATTTAATGCCCGTACTCTGATTACTACCTGGGGAGGAGAAAATGCCGGAGCTGACGGAAGATTAAAGGATTATTCCAATCGTAAATGGGCCGGACTCACCTCCGATTTTTATAAAGAAAGATGGAGCATCTGGATTAGAAACAGAAAAGCTGACATTTTAGGAACAGCCAGAAATGCGGCGGATCAAAAGGCAGAAAGCAACTGGTTTATGTGGGAATATCAATGGACTAACCGTAAGTCTGATGATGAAAACGGAAAATACGGTTTTTCCTACACAGCAGATACCGGAGTAGATCTGGGAGCTTTAGCAAACAGAATCTATAATGAATATTCCTATACAGCATTTGTAAAAGAAGGAGCAGAAAGTCAAAATATCGGAAATGCTCTGAAGGGAATCATACCAACCTTGGTGGGAACTACCGATTCCGGAAGCTTAGCCAATATCACGGACGGAACAGAAGGAGAAGGCTGGGTTGCAAGTGGTACAGATAGCCAGATTCTAACCTTTGACCTGGGAAAAACCTACGAATTGAAAAACTTTATGCTTTCTACCATACAGCTGGCAAAAGAGTTTCCTTATAATTATAAGCTGGAAAGCTATCATCCTGAGGAAGACAGCTGGGAAACGGTGAAGGAATCCTATGATATTTCCCTGGGAAGTAATGAAGAAATTTCTACAGGAAAAGTCTATCTTTCCAGTAAATTGAGATTAACCATTAACACGAAAGATGCAGTAGATTCCCCCTTAACAATTACGGAGTTTACTGCTTACGGAATTCCTGTGGATGGCAGTGAACCTGTGGAATACAAGAATCTGGCCTTATACCTGGATCCTAAAGTTAATGTCAGAAATGAAGAGGGATTTTCACCGGATAAGCTGACGGATGGAGATACAAGTGCAACTTCTCTTTGGAAAACTCCGTGGGTACGACCAACCGGGTATGTGGAAGGATATCCTGCTGTTATTACACTGGATTTAGAGGAAGATAAATATATAGATCATATCCAGCTGCATTTTGAATCAGCCGGAAGACCTTTCCAGTTTACAGTATCAGTAAATAATCTGGCAGGAGAAGAAAAAGAGATTTATAACGAATACAAGAACCATACAGGAACCTTGCCGGAAGCTTCCTTTACCATACCGGTAAAGGATAAGATCAGTAAGGTGAGTATGAACTTTGTAGGGTCCACAGGACAGGGAACCTATGGTGCCTCTACCCCTGCCATGACAGAAATTATGGTCATGGGTCTGGAAAATAGCCAGACAGAATCAGAGCCAACGGAATATTTTACGGAAAAAAAGATTAGCGGAGTAAATGTATCCGGAGGAGAAGCCACAAGTGCAGTACTGGATGGAAAAAAAGATACCTATGACGTAGTAGCGAAAGATCAGGACATTGTGTTTACCCTTCCCGGTGCCCAATATGTAAACAGGGCAGAATTTACCTTTGAAAAAGGTGCAGCAGAGGTGAACGATCCCATTTCTATCCGCTATCAATTGTACGGAGAAGATAAAAACGGAAACAGAGTTCTTCTTTTAGATAAAGGCGATACCAATGAGCTGTTGCCTCAAAGGACAATTGCTATTCCGGTTGACGGAACCTATACAAAATTAATTTTCATTCATAAAGGTAACAGTGGACAGGGAAATGCTTATAATGCCCAGTCAAGATTATATGAGGTAGAAATTATCGGAAGAGATCCTGATAATGTGGCAGGAGATGCTGTTATAACAGGAGAAGCAGGTAATATTGAAGGACTGACAGACGGCAGCAGCCAGACAGCACAAGGTGTAAGTCGGAACAATATGATGACAGTTACACTTAGCAGACCTGCAGATATAAAATTTGTAGGTGTACAAAAGAAGTCTGACAGCGACTCAGTGTTATCCTACAGCGTAGAATATTATCAGCAGGAAAGTAACAGCTGGCTTCCCTTCTGTAGTGTAAGTGCAGCTTCTTCTGAAGAAGAGACACTATACGGCCAAGGTGAAAAAACTGTCTATACGGATAAGCTCAGATTTACCTTTAGTATGGAGGGAGAAATTTCTGAAATTGAAGTATTTGCTACAGATTACAGTGGCTCGGTACTGCAAAAAATCAATATAGTACGTGAATACTTAAGAACCTTAACCTATGGAGAACGTAAGGGACAATATAGGGAAGCACGCAAGGCAGAGCTGGAGGGTCTGTTATCACAAATAGAGGAAGATGTGAAAAAGGGCATAGACTCTGCACAGGTATCTGTTTATATCACTCAGATAGAAAAGGCAGTGGATGAATTTGAAAAAGCAGCACTTATTTATCTGAACCGGGATAAGCTGTTATACAGCCTGTCACAGGGAATGGCTGTTCTGGATACCTTAAGAGCACAAACAGGAAAAGAAAGTGAAGTAAGTACTATTGAAGGGATATTGAATACAGCTTTAACTGTATATCATACCTATGATATGACTCAGACGGAGGCAGATGCCAAGGCAGATGCACTGTTACAGGCAATTGCATCTTATGAAAGTCTGGTGGTAAATCATAATCCCCGTTATGCAGTTACCTTTATGGATGGAGAAGCTATTGTTGCCATGAAGGCAGCTTACGAAGGCGGCAATGTTCAGCTTCCCGATGCACCTGAAAAAGAAGGTTATAATTTCATTGGATGGTCCCAAACATCAGGAGATGGTGAAGAGAGCTTTACGGCACAGACTTCAGTCATAGATCACATAACGGTGTATGCAAAATGGGAAAAGAAGGACAATTCTGAGGGCAGTGGTTCTGAGGGAAGTGATAATAACGAGAATGTATCCGATAATGACCAAAGTACCTCAGATAACGATCAAAGTACCTCCGATAATGACCAAAGTACTTCCGATAATACGACAGAAAGTACTTACGAAGGTATCCGCATAGAGGGACTGGAAGATAAGGTTTATACCGGCTCTCCTATTGCCCAGAAAGTAAAGGTATATTCAGGAAATCAGCTTTTGATTGAAAATGCAGATTATACGGTTTCCTATAAGAATAACAGGAATGCCTACGAATTTAGTGAAGATGATTTGGAAAAATTTGAAGCTCTTTACAGAGAAAATTCTGAGGAAAAAGGTTATGGTAAGTTTGAAGCAAAGAAAGCACCTCAGGTTGTAATTAAAATGAAAGGTAACTATACCGGTACAAGAAGCTTCTTCTTCCAAATTGAGAAAAAGAACATTGAAGAGGAAGAGAACTTTATTATTGGTAATCTTACTGTTGCCGATATAGGAAAAAAACAGTCACCTATTCCGGTAGTAACCTGGGTGGAAACAGGAAAAAACCTGAAAAATAAAACAGACTTTGAAGTCTTAGACTATGCAGACAAGAATGGATTTACTTCTCCTTCAGAGGATTCGGAAGGTTATGAGCTTACCATTGAAGGAAAAGGTAACTTTAAGGGAACAAGAAAAATCCGACTGATTATTGCAAAGGCAGGACAGGAAATACCTATCAGTAAAGTAACGGTTAAAGGTGTGAAATCCTATGATTATACGGGAGAGAAAGTATCTCAAAATAATCTTACCGTAAAATACAAAAATATTCCCTTGGAAGAAGGAACAGATTTTGAAGTAAGCTACAAAAACAATGTGGCAGCAGGAACAGCCACATTAATTCTTACGGGAAAAGGAACTGCGAAGGAAGGCCATACCTTTGTAGGAAGCAAGAGTATCAACTTTAAAATCAACGGCTATGCTATGAATAAGGTAAAGGTAAAAGGATTGGAAAGCTATCCTTATACAGGTGAGGAGATTCAGCCCCTGGATCTTATGTATAACGATGGAAGTAAAGCAGTAACTCTGACAATCCCTGCAACGAAAAACTTATCAGAAAGAGCATTGCATGATGGCGATTACACCGTAAGATACGAGAAGAATGTAGTAACAGGAACAGCAACCATGATTCTGACGGGAAATCCACAACAGGGAATCACAGGAACGAAGAAGCTGACTTTTAAGATTACTGCCACTCCCTTTACTAAGGGAGATGACAGCAGCTTTGATTATTCCTTTACCAATACTGTAAGTGGAAATGGAACAGAGGAAGAACCTTACAAGGTATATCATACGAAAGGCGGAGCAATGCCCGGTGTTCAAATTATAAAAGACAGCAAGGTATTGTTAGTTGAAGGAAGAGATTTTACCGTAACCTATAAAAATAATAAGAAGCCTGGGGAAGCTCTGGCTGTTATTAAGGGAAAAGGTAATTATTCCGGTACTATAGAGCTGCCTTATACCATTGAACGAAAACCGGTAAGCAGTGAAAACAGCAATGGTGTATGGATTGTAGTGAATGATAAGGCAGAAAGCAATAAAAAGAATGGCTGGAAGCAAAGCTTCAAGGTATGGGATTTGGACGGTAAGGCTTTAGACAGTAAAGATTATATGTCTAAGGAAGTCGAATATAGCGTAGTTAGCCTTCCTGAAAATTACAGTGGAAGCTTACAAGCAGGTGATCTCCTAACAAAAGACTCTCCTAACCCTCCCGCCGGTTCTGTTATTCAGATTAAGATTACCATGAAAGGTAATTATGAAGGGGAGCTGAGAGGAAACTACAAGATTATTGTAGCCGGTACTGATATCAGTAAGGCTAAAATTCAGCTGCATCCTAAGCAGTACACAGGAAAGGCTGTAACCATTACTTCTAATGAAGACTTTAAGACAAGAACCTTAAAGGTAGGAAGAGAAAATATCACGTTATATCTTACTGATGGTACAGGAGAAAATGAAAAGCAGAATATTGAGGTAGTGAAAGGAAGCTATATTAACAATGTGAAGAAGGGAACTGCCAAAGTAACCTTTAGAGGAATTAACGGTTATAACGGAATTAAAACAGTAACCTTTAAAATAGGGCAGCAGTCCATTACCGATTGGATGGATACACTATTCCAATACTGGAAATAATCATAATTCTGCAACAGATGATATGAATCCATTAAAAAGTAAATAGTGCTCCTACAAAAGACAGGTGATAATTGAAAGTACCACCCATCTCGCTGTAAGCGATTTTAAATATGGGTGCTGCCGGTAACAGTTCAGCTGAGGCTGAACTGTTACTAATTATCATCTGTTTTTTCTGTCTATACCTTGCTTTTTTCTGATGTCAATAGTAAAATAATAAATCAAGCTGAGGATAAGTTCTATTGGTGACATAAGGTTGCAACAATAGATGAAAGAGGATAGTCTTGACAGACAGTACAGGTCTGAGGGTATACGTGTGGTGAAAATAGGGTTATTGAAAAAGAATATGATCGGGATTATTTTACTGGCAATTTCAGTTTGTATTTCCTGTATCATAGTAGGCTACCAAATAAGTAAAAAGTATATATTTACCTATTATAATAATACTGCCTATGAAGTAGCAGATATTATTTATAAGATGTTTGATGAAAGAGATCTTTATTATTACCTGGACATGGTAAAAGAATATAAAAGAGGAAATATTGGTCTGGATTCTCTGGATAAGATTGTAGTCTCAGAGGATTATCAGGAGGTTCTCCAACAAATGAATATTATTCGTGAAAGCATGGAGTTAAATGATATTTATATGGCCTATCTTGATAAAGAAGAGTTACTTACCTATGAGGAAGGAAAAGAATGGAATCCCATGGTATATGTGTTTGACAGCTATTATATACCTGAAATGGTCTATTCCATCGGTCAAATGGGAGGACTGAATCCTGTCTACCGTAATGAGGCAATAGAAATTTCCAATACGGGAAAAAGAAGTAACAATTACTTTATATCAGAAGGAGAATTTGGCTACAATACATCAGCGATTTATCCCATTACAAAAAATGGAGAAACCTTAGGAGTAATAGGTGTTGAAGTGCCTATGGTAAAGCTGGAGGAAATTATAGCACACTATATTAGAAATACTTTGCTTTCACTGGTATTGGTAACAGGTCTTGCAATGGCAATTTACTTATGTTATCTGTATAAATTTATGATTCATCCCATCAATACCATCAAACAGGAGGTGGAACATTTTATGCACGACGGGAATCGTGCAACTGATCGTTTGAATAAGATAAAGACAGGGGATGAAATCGAAGCACTGGGACATGAAGTTTATAAAATGGAAATCAAAATCAGTGACTATATTCAGCGGCTAAAGAAGGCTCTGGAAGAAAAAGAGGAAATAGGAAAGGAACTGAATATTGTCAGTGGTATTGCCTATAAAGATCCCCTGACAGGAGTAAAAAGTAAAGCAGCCTATTTGGAAGCCGTAGAAATTATTAATGATCATATAAAGAGAGGAAAGCCTGATTTTGCAGTAGCTATTTTTGACTTAAATGACTTAAAGTATATGAATGATACCTATGGTCATGAAGCCGGAGACAATTACCTGAAAAATGCATGTCGTCTAATATGCAAAATCTTCAAATCAAGTCCGGTTTACAGAATTGGCGGAGATGAATTCCTTGCAATCCTAAATAAAAGTGATTACGAAAAACGTGACGACTTACTGGATGAATTCTACAGACAAATGAAAATAAAAAAGAATACAGCCACTACAAAGACAGAGTATATTTCTGTGGCAGTAGGAATTACTGGGTTCAGAACCGGAGAGGATCAGAGTTTTCAGGATGTCTTTAAAAGGGCTGATGGCTTAATGTATGAAAATAAAAAAGAAATGAAAGAGCATAGAGAATAATAAAACCTCATCTGCCGGATGAGGTTTTGTTATTCCTGTTATTCCATATTTTTAAGAAGCATTTCTGCACTTGATAATTTAACACAAAGGACAAATACTTTGGCAGCTTCCTCCATTTCCTCTACCGAGGGGAAAGTTGGAGCGATACGGATATTAGAATCTTCAGGATCCTTTCCATAGGGGAAGGTAGCACCTGCACCTGTAAGAATTACACCCAAGGCCTTACATTTAGCCACGATATCCTTAGCACATCCGGGAAGGGAGTTAAAGGAAATAAAGTATCCTCCTCTTGGCTTAATCCAGGTACCGATTTCCAGACCGGTAAGCTCTGCTTCTAAAGTAGTTAAGACAGCTTCGAATTTAGGTCTTAAAACCTCAGCATGTTTTTTCATATGTTCATTTAGGCCATCTATATCCTTAAAGAAGCGGGCATGACGAAGCTGATTAATTTTATCATGGCCGATAGTCTGTACCGTCATATGACTTAAGATATAATCAATATTTTCCAGGGAGGAGGCAATTGCAGACACCCCGGAGCCCGGGAAGCTGATTTTAGAGGTTGAGAAAAAGATATATACCATATTGGGATTGCCTGCTTTTTCACATTCGTCCAAAATATTTAAAATTTCATCCTTAGTATCTTCATATAAATGATGGATACAATAAGCATTATCCCAGTAAATACGAAAATCAGGGGCAGCAGGCTTTAAGGCAGCAAATCTTCTTACAACCTCATCAGAATAAGAGATTCCGGTAGGATTGGAATATTTGGGAACACACCAGATTCCTTTTACAGCGGGATCATTATTTACATATTCTTCTACCATATCCATATCAGGACCGTCTTCATAGAGAGGAATATTAATCATTTCAATTCCAAAGGTTTCGGTAATTTTAAAATGTCTGTCATACCCGGGAACAGGACATAGGAATTTAACCTTATCCAGCTTGTACCAGGGTAAATTTCCGTTTACACCATGGGTAAAGGAACGGGAAATAGTATCATACATAATATTAAGACTTGAATTACCGCAAACAAGCACATTATCTTTTTTAACGTCCATCATGGCAGCCATTAAATGGCGGATTTCACCAATACCATCCAGGTCTCCGTAGTTACGGGTATCATTTCCTAAAACAGTTTTCATGTCTGAAGTACTGTTAATAATATCCAGCATGGATTCACAAAGATCTAACTGGCTGAATCCCGGCTTTCCGCGAGCCATATTTAATTTAAGGCCTTTGGCTTCCATAGTTTTGTATTCTTCTTCTAAGGCAGCCTTTACTGTTAGTAATTCATTTTTCGTAAGTTCTTTATAAGGTCTCATATTATCATCCTTTACACCTTTTTTAATAAATTTCTGCATGGTATATTTGTATACAATACCATGATTATTAAATATATTACCGAAAAAAAATCATTTTGGCAATTCTATTTTAAAAGATATTTTGATTTTTTTATTACAGGAAGGCGAAGGACAAACTGTTACATTTTTTAAGGCTATCCCACATACTTTACATAGAAAAATCAAAATGATACTATAAGGATAATAATAGGATAGGTAAATTTTGGAGAATTAGGAAAAATATTGTTAAATTTGAAGCCCTTGTATAAAGGACATAACATATTTTGAAAGCTAAAGGAGCAGAAGTTTATGAAAAAAAGTTTAATTGTAATTGATATGCAGAAGGATTTTATTAATGGCAGCCTGGGTACAAAGGAGGCAGAAGCCATTGTGGAAAATGTTAAAGCAAAAATCAGGCAGTATCAGAGTAATAAGGATGAAATTATTTTTACAAGAGACACTCATTCCTCTGATTATCTTATGACCAACGAAGGAAAAAATCTTCCCGTGGTACACTGTATAGAGGGAACTGAAGGCTGGCAGATTGCAGAAGACTTATATGTGGAAGGGGCCGAGCTTATAAATAAGCCTTCCTTTGGATATACTGATTGGAAAAAATATAACTTTGAAAAAATAGAAATTGTAGGCTTGTGTACTGATATTTGCGTGGTATCCAATGCCTTGATTTTAAAGGCATTGTATCCGGAAAATGAAATTACGGTGGATGCCTCCTGCTGTGCGGGAGTTACACCTGAAAGTCATCGGGCGGCACTGCTTACCATGAAAATGTGCCAGATTAAAATTACCGGGGAAGTTGCAGAATAAAGGACTGGGAAAAAGGAGTAGAAAACCATGTATAATTTTGATGTAGAAGAAAAGACAAAGGAATGTATTTTATGGTTAAGGAACTGGTTTGATGAAAACGGGAAGGATTGTAAGGCAGTATTGGGGATTTCAGGAGGTAAGGACAGCTCGGTAGCAGCAGCAATCTGTGTGGAAGCTTTGGGAAAGGACAGGGTAATCGGGGTATTAATGCCCTGTGGTCAGCAGGAGGATATTGATATGTCCAGAAAACTGGTAGATCATTTGGGAATTGAAAGCTATGAGATTAACATAAAAAAAGCAGTAGACGGCATTCTGGAAGGCTTAGAAGAAATAGAGGTTACAAAACAAACAGTAACAAATCTGCCTGCCAGAATCAGAATGGCAACTGTCTATGCTGTCAGTCAGAGTAAAAACGGAAGAGTGATTAATACCTGTAATCTTTCCGAGGACTGGGTAGGGTATTCTACCAGATACGGCGATACAGCAGGTGACGTAAGTCCCTTATCCCATTTTACGGTAAAAGAGGTAAAGGAAATCGGAAGAGAACTGGGATTACCGGAGGAACTGGTAGATAAGGTTCCCATTGACGGATTAAGCGGTAAAACAGATGAAGAAAACCTGGGCTTTACTTATGAGGCATTGGATCGTTATATCAGAGAAGGAGTTTGTGAGGAGGAGCTGAAAAAAAGAATTGATAGTATTCATCGAAGAAATCTTTTTAAGCTGGAGCTGATGCCTGCCTTTCAGACAAAGCTTCCTGTAAAAGCCGGACTGTAGGAAATAAGTAAAGAAAGATGAGAAAGAAAAAGCAGAGGAATAGGAACAAACAAGTAACAGCAGGTATGACGAAAGAAACGAAGCAACAGTTGATAGACAGGAAAAAGTAACAGAAAGAATAGAGGATAAAAATACGAATGAAACAAAAAATAAAGGCATGGAATAAGAAGGTATTGTTTGACGGAGCCTTCGGAACCTATTATGCTTCCCTGTTTGATACCAGGGAATTACCGGAGCTGGCCAACGAATTATACCCTGAAAGAGTGCTGGAAATTCATAAAGAATATATTGGGGCCGGTGCAAAGATTATTCGCAGTAATACCTTTGCCTCTAATACAGTAACCCTGGAGGGAGGCTGGGAAAGAGTAGAGGAGAATATCAGGAAGGGCTTTCGTCTGGCAAAAAAGGCCACAGAGGAAACAGAAGTACTGGCAGCAGCAGATATTGGCTCAATTCCCTACGAAGGCTCTGACAGAGAAGAATTGCTAAGTAAGGAATATAAAAAAATTTGTAAAGTATTTTTGGAAGAAGGAGCTGAGGTTTTTATTTTTGAAACCATGTCGGAGCTGGAGGAATTGAAGCCTGCCATAGAAATGATTGGAGAACAGGCTTATATTATCGTACAGTTTTGTATGAATCAATTTGGCTACAGCTACAGCGGTCTCAGAGGAAAGAAGCTGATAGAAGAAGCAGAAAAAAATCCATGGATTGATGCCATTGGTTTTAATTGCGGTATTGGACCGGGACATATGATAAAAATTGTAAAGGAATTAAGTTTTTCGGGAGAAAAAAAACTGATCCTGCTTCCTAATGCCGGTTATCCCCAAAGCTTTCAAAATCGTTTTCAATTTGAACAAAATAATCTGGATTACTATGTGGATAAGCTTTGTGAAATGGCAGAGCTGGGAGCAGATTTCGTAGGAGGCTGTTGCGGAACTACTCCGGAATACATTAAGAGGCTGAAGGAAAGACTGAATACCGAGGCGGCAGATAAAAAGCCTGTGGTAAAAATGAAGGCTGCCGGAAGTCAGAAAATTGAGGAAAATGCTTTTTATGCAAAGAAAACAGGAAAGAAATTAATTGCTGTAGAGTTGGCGCCACCCTTGGGGATTGATGATGAGAAGCTGATGGATGCCGCACATTTTTTGAAAAAAAGTCAGGTAGATGTGTTGACCTTTCCTGATTCTCCCTCCGGAAGAACAAGGGTGGATTCTGTTTTGATTGCAGGTAAGGTCAGTCAGGAAACCGGAATTCCGGTAATGCCGCATATTTGCTGTAGAGATAAAAATGCCATTGCCATGCGCTCCCAGCTGTTAGGAGCTCATATTAATCAGATAAGAAATTTCCTGGTTATTACAGGTGATCCTATTCCGTCTGTGGCAAGAAGCAGTATTAAAAGTGTTTTTAACTTTGATTCTGTAGGTCTGATGCGTTTAATAAAGGAAATGAATGAAGAGCAATTTTCTTACAGTCCCTTATGCTTTGGCGGCTGTATTAATCAGGGAAGACGAAATCTGGAGCTGGAAATCGGAAGAGTAAAAAAGAAAATGGAAGCGGGAGCCTCCTTTTTCATGACACAGCCGGTCGCAAGTAAGGAGAGTGCAGAAAGGGTAAGACAGATTAAAAAAGAAACGGGAGCCAGGATTCTTTGCGGAATTATGCCCTTTGTAAGCTTAAAAAATGCTTCCTTTATGAAAAATGAAATGACAGGTATTGAGGTGAGTCAGGAGGTTCTTAACCGGTATCGGTCTGATATGACAAAGGAAGAGGGGGAAGAAGCAGGCATTCAGCTGGCCAGGGAAATGATTGATTTGATGGATGATTTTGCTGACGGTTACTATTTTTCCTTCCCTTTTAACAGAGTTTATATGCTGGAAAAAATTCTGGAGGAGAGAAGGTAATAGTTGGATGCCGGGGCAATTTAATTAGTCTGGGTTATTTCGGATAGATGGGATAAAATAGAAGAATTGATGAAGGAAAAGCAGCAGTGATGTTCTGATAAAGACATCACTGCTGTATTTTATTAGAAGCTTTTATAATTATGATCTTAAGGATTAACTATCAAAGTAGCTTTTATCATATCCAATTTGCTCCATATAGAAGATAGCGGCGTTGGAAAGTTTTACCTTTCCTTTGGTATCAAATAAATAACTAATAAGATTAGAAGCAGAAGAAGCACGTAAAAACAAGGTATGAGCATTCTGGGCTGCCTCCTCAGATTTCTGATCCGAAAGAGTTAAAAGATAAGTTTGCTCGGCGGTCAGCTTGAGTGAGCCGGAAAAACTGTTAGCCACAGTAGCGGAAGCCTGACCTGCCAGCTTATAGTCTCCCATAAGGTCAACACAGCGGTACACATCCTGATAACTTTTATCAACTAATGCTTTATGCTTCTGATAGAGTGCCGGTTGACTTTCTATAAGAGTTCTGCAACTGGCAATAGCTTCAAAGGAGAGATTATCTGTGAAGGAGGTGAGATTCAGCTGACTCCATTCACCTTCAGGATTAGCATCAAAATCCCTCTTTCTTTCTTCGGAAATTTCTGATAGCTCCTGACTTTTGATATGATGCATAATAGCAAATTTTTCTTTCCATCTGGGCTGAAGGCTAAATACCAGATTGTGCATACTGGGATGGAAGCTTTCAGCCTTTGTATAGATGGTACTTCCCTGGCGCCAGGGAAAATATTTCCCTGTTTTAGAATCAATGGCATGAGAACCTAAATACTTCTGTAAGTAGTCCTGATAAAAAGGAGCAACACTCCGGTAATGATACAAAAGACCTATTGTATCTTCCGGAAGAGAATCAAAATAAGGTTGATTAATAGGATCGCTCATAATATTAGAAATAAGCTCCAGCTGCTGTACGCAATGGAATACTCCTCCGGCATTACTTTTCATGAAGGCATCAGAAAACAAATCAGGAGTGACAGGGGAAGAGAGAATAGTATTTACAATTCGGTCAAGATGAGGTTTTCTTCGTTCCAGCTGAGCACTACTGTAATCAGAATAGAAAGCAAGATCCTGTTGCTTCATTGCATCCTCCTCACTGTCTGTAGGTCTTCCTTTTTTGGTGGTCCGATGACCTTGGGAAAAGGCTTTTAAGATATCTTTATTAATTCTATTTTTTTGACACTGAGCTTCTATAGCAGGAGGCATGGCCTTCAGGGAGTTATTATAGTGGTTGTCATAATAGTTCATACTCTCCTGAATGTCATAGCTAATATGAGTAGCATCAGGATGCATTTTTTTGGCTGCCTTTTCTTTTCTTTTTTTCTCAGACTTTTCTTTAAAGGATTCTTTTGGAGCAGCATGTCTGGTTTCCGTGATTCCGGAAGCTGTGGTATCAGCATCTGCTTTCTGATATTCCGTCGTTACCTGCTTGTGAAATCTTGTATTAAATCTTTCTTCAAAGGTTTTGGTTTCCTGAAAGTAGGATTGACGAAATTTTTCAGTTGAAACAGCGGTATCTGTTTGCCAGGTCTGTAAGGTGGATAGCTGTTGGCGTATTTGTTGTTTGGTTAAAGTTTCCATAATTAAAGTCTCCAATCTGAAATATAAGGAAAATAATAGTAAAAATTGTAAGACAGAGGTTTGCAGTCAGGGAATAATTTTAGCAGAAGGTTTGTGGAAGCTGTATTTATTGTCTGTAAAAAGAGGGTCTCCTCTGTAGGATAATCCTTTTGGATTTTTTGGAAGGCATAACGCAAAAGCAAGGGCATTGCCTGGGAAACTAAAGGATCGACCCAGAGGCAGGAGAGTGTTAATTTTCCGGCTAGGGAGGAATCAAAAATAATAAGACCTAACACCTTCCCTTTGCTTACATAAGCAAGGCTAAGTTCCTGATAAATAGAAGGATCAGTCAGAGAAGCCACGGGCAAAGGAATATCCATATCCCGCACTTTTTTTTCAACGAGATAGATCATTTCCTCAGACAGTTGGGAAAAAGATAAAATATTGGAAGTAATGGTATCCGGAATCTGCTGAAAAAGAGGAGATGAGGTTAAGCTTTCTAAGGATAATTGATAAATTGCCCGGCCTCTGTGATCTTGTTCCATAAATCCTGTTTTTTGTAAAAAAGGAAGTAAGGTCTCATGATCTTTTGTTAATAAGGTGAAGCCGATTTCCATGGCAGTTACCTCTGAATACATTTTTAATAAAAGCCTTAGCTCCAACAGCAGGCTTCTTGCATATCCCTTTTTACGATATCCTTCTGAGATAAAAAGAGAAGTGATTTTAAAAATATTATCATCAATATAACCGGCAACTGCCCCACAGGCAATCCGGTCTACACTGATACCAAGAGCAGTAACAGGTCTTCCCAGCTCAATCGCTGAAGCAACCTCAGGAAGCAGTAGAACGGAAAACAGAGGTAGTTCATTTTTACTGATATATCCAATATGCATTTTCATAATCTCCTATAAAAATATTTGTTATGATTATATATAAAAAAATGGAAAAAAGATATATTTTTAGTGAAAAAGAAATAAAAAAGAGAAAAAGTGCAAATAAATCTAAAAAATACACCTGCCTGTAAAGCTTTCATATATTAATGAAGGAAATAATTTTTCAGGGGGTGTTTTTATTTTTAAATATGACTATGCAGTGATAGGAGATGAGATTCGTCAACAATTGCTGCTTCTGGAGCTGGAAAAAGAATATCAATGTATTTCTTATGGAATTAACAGTACAGAGGGAAAGTATCTGGGAAAGGAACAGAAGGTAAGTAAGGATCTTGGGGCAAAAGAATTAAGAGAGGCTGTCTGCCAATCAGAAAATCTGTTATTTCCCATTCCTTTTTTAAAACAGGAAAAAATTAATTTATCCGGAGAAGAGGTCAGAATTGAGGAATTGGAAAAGTTAATATCACCGGGTCAAAAACTGTATGGAGGAAATCTTCCCTAC
>JAFYWD010000197.1 GCA_017558205.1 Lachnospiraceae bacterium
GAAGCTGTTTAGTATTTTTTATGGAAAGTAAATTTGAAATTTTCATAAAATGACGATTGAAATAAGTATGAAATTCATTTAATTATCACATCCTATATTTCATACAGAAATATTAATGCTAAATACCATCTTAAATTCTGTTATGAATAATATTTCTGTACTACATTGTTCCAATTATTTTTGTGCTTGCTACAATGAGGGTAGGAGGCGAGTGGTAATGAAGAAAAGTAATTATTTACCTGATAAAATAAAATACAAAGAATTAGGCTGTCGTATCAGAAGTTGCAGAATGGAACATTCGATAAAACAGGCAAAGATGGCAGAAGACCTGGGAATATCCAATAACCATTTATCTGCCATAGAACATGGAAAACAAAAACCAAGCATGGATACCTTTATCAATATCTGCTCTTACCTACAGGTTAGCCCTGATTACCTGCTTCTTGGCACTATCCACTCCTATGATCTTCAAAAAAATTTAACTGATAAGATTATGCTTTGTGAACCTTCCGACCGTTTCTTGGCTGAGGAAATTATTGAGCTTTTAGCTAATAGAGGAAATAATAAAAATCAGTAGTTTTGTCGGTAAATGATAGGAGACATCCTATGGAAGAAAAATATTTAGGAAAAATCATTGGATATGAGCGAAGAAAAAAGAATATCACACTGGAACAATTATCCGCCGGGATTTTATCTTCCAGAGGATTAAGACGGTTGGAAGAAGGGGAAAGGATTTGTTCTTTCTTTTTACTGGAGAGATTAATGGAAAGACTGGGAAAATCCATCAATAAAATGGAATTTCTGATTCATGAGAAGGAGTATGAAATCTATTATCTTAGAGGAAAAATAGAGCAGGCAGTAGAAGAGGGGAGACTGGAGGAAGCCAATAGGATGCTTACCTATTATGAAGGCTTATCTCTGACTCCCCAGGTTTTGCATCATCAGTATCTTTGTAAAATGAGAGCCGTAATCAATAGTATAAAAGGAGAAGGTACTAAGGCACTGGAGCTTTTGGAAGAAGCGTTGAGAAGTACCCTTGTATGGTGGAAGAGAAAACGAATAGAAGAAGGAGAGCTTCGGCTGGATACTATTCTTCAGGAATATCCTATAGGGCAGGAAGAGATTAGTATACTTTTACTGTGGATGAGTCAGATGTGGGAGTCAGGCAGAGAAATCCGGATTGATGGGAGAGATCTATTATTTATTCTGTCCAGATATTATGAAGAAGATGAGGAAGCTAAATCGAATCTGTTCAGTAAAGTATGCTGGGTATTAGGAAGTATAAGTATGAAGCTAAAGGAAGAGGAAGAAGCTTATTATTTTACCAAGGAAGGAGAAAGGATTCTGGCAGAAAACAGAATCCTTCTTCATTTACCCCAGTATCTTGATCGTCTGGTTTATTTGGAGGAATTATTGCAACCGTCCTATAATGAGAGATGGAAGCAGCAGCGGGATGCTTTAAAAGAAGTTCTTCTTGCTTATGGAAAAATCTGGGATACAAGAGAAATCCTATTGTGGAAAAATTTTAAAACCCAAGAAGTTTATCTCATCTCGGAGATTGCGGAACAGGAAAGAGTGGTACGAAATAAAACCAAGGAAGCCAGTGCACTGGAGATGGGAATTGATCCTAAAACAATTTCCCGGCTGGAAGCCGGTATCTATAAGCCAAAGGTTGAAACCTTAAAGACCATAAGAGATTACTACAAAATATGCAGAAATGTATATAGCACACGTATTGTAGTAGAAGATTTTTACTTACTTGAGCTGGAGAGAAAGATTAGTGTCCTACAGCATATGAATCGGGAGAAGGAGGCAGAAAGGCTCTATTTACGATTGAGAAAGAGACTGGATACCAGGTGGAAGGTAAACAGGCAATATATTTTATATCAGGATATGTTTTATGATCATCAGTTGAGAAACCTTGCCCATGAAGAGGCTTTGGAGAGATGCAAAAAGGCATTTCAGGTTACACGGCCCTATCTCGTGCTAGACCAGATAGATAAGATTATATTAAGCAGGATGGAATGCTTTATTATCAATTATATGGGAATCTGTTACCGGAAAATGGGGCAGAGGGAGCAAACTATTTCTTTACTGAAAAAAGCAATGAAGGGCTATAAGAACAGCAAAGTAGACAGTAGATACTATTTTCATTCTTTGGGATTAATTTATCTGAATCTGATTGATAATTACGAAGAAGGCAATAGGTTTGAAGAAGCTCTTCGTCTATGTGAGGAAGCCATCCAGTATGAAATAGCCTGCAATAAATGTAGTGATCTGGGTTATTTGATTAGTGAAAAACAGTATACCATAGACAGGAGAGATGGAAAGCACTGTCAAGAAGGGAAAAAAACTTATCGGCAGGCCTTTCTTCTGATGCAATTAATGAAAAGAGAGGTACAGATGAAAGACCTGCAGAAAGCTTATAAAGAATGGTATAACGATGAGATTTTATAAAGTATGAGTTAAGATGATAATCAATCTTTAGAAGTTTTATCTTTGCTTGAATATGTGCACAATAAATCATGCTCCTTTATTTCAGTATCTATAGTGACAGAAGAAGCTAATGGCACATTTTCTTTACTTTTATGGATAGATCCTGCTAAGAGGATGGAAAAAGCAAGAGCTGTAACAGCCAGAGCAGTCATTTTAAAGAACATTGATTTAGTGGTTAAATTTTTCATTGGAATAGTCTCCTTTTCTTTTGTATTAAAATGATTTTCAAAGCAAGTCGTTTGCTTTTCGCTCTAAATGGTAATAAAAAAAATAGTAAAAGCACCATACCAGAAGAGGTCATAAATTGTGACCAGTTTTGGTATGGTGTTTTTCTTTTTGAAATAGTATATTTGAGAGCTGGAACAAAAATCACAGTGACAAAAGAGAAAGGGAAAATTATGAAAAGAACAAGAAAAAAGCGACTGCTTAGCCTACTGCTGGCAGTATCCTTGCTACTACAAAACGGGGGTATTACCGGTTATGCTGCAGCAAAAACTACATTGCCGAGTGAAAACAGTGCAGAAGCATATGTAGGTGAAAAAGAAACAGAAGAGACTTTGGAACCGGAAGAAAAGGAGCTACGGGAAGAGCTTCCTGCACCGGAGATTCTCTCTGAGGTGGAAGAAAACCGGGGGACCCACTCCAAGGAATATCTGTTAAGTGACCAGAGCCATGCCGTCTATCTGTATCAGGAGCCTGTTCATTATAAAAATGAGGAAGGACAGCTGCTGGAGATTGACAATACCCTGGTAGAAACAAAGGAAGGGTATGAAAATGCAGAAAACAGCTATGAAGTACTGATTACGGATAATGAAGAAAGCCGGGGGCAGGTGATCTATCAGGAAGAGGATTACATGATCTCCTGGCAGATGGTGGAACAGCTGCCGGAGGTTTTGGTGGAGGAAGTTTCGACAGAGGAAGCCCCCAGGGAGGAAGCTTCAGTGACTGAAGTATCAGGAAACTTTCTTGTAAAAGAGGAAGAACCCGGGGAAGAGCCAACAGAGGAAAGTCAGGGGGAAGAGGCAGAAGAAAAATCAGAGAGGCTGTCAGAGGAATTACCGCAGTCTTCTGTGTCAGAAAACAGCGGGCAGCTTCCGGAAACGGTATCTGATAATGAGCTTCCTTTTGAAACAGAAGAGTTGATAACTACACAGGAGGAAGAAGTAGTACCTTTAGTTTTTGAAAAGCAGAAATCAGGAAAGGAAATCGGGAAAAAAGAGGGCATTGCCAAAGAGCCCGAAATTCTAATTTATGGCACGACCCCTCCCTCCCTTCTGGAAGCGGAGGTCACAAAGGAGCAGACTCCCGGAAAAGAGGCGGGGGAAGAAATTACGGGAGAGCTTCCGCCGGCTCCCTCCTCTTCTGTCATTACCTTTTCCGGTTATGACAAGGGAGTACGAGTGGAATACAGCCCCACAGGAGATGGGATCAAGGAAAATATCATTCTTCCCTCTCCTGACTGCCCCGGGGAGTACACCTTTCAGCTAAAAACAAAGGGACTGTCTGCCAGAATCAATGAGGCAGGAGAGGTAGAGTTTTACGATCAGCAGACAGATGAGGTGGAATATTACTTTCCTGCCCCCTTTCTGGTGGATGCAAAGGGAAACCTTTCCTACGATGCCTGGTATGAACTGCGTCAGGGAGGAGAGGAAGCGGTAACCCTGACGGAGGATCTTTTGCAGGAAGAAAGCCTTTCGGGAAACAGCCCGGCAGGTAATCCTTCTACTGCCCTGACAGCAGACAGTATCTCCGGGAATAATAATAACGGGAATAATAATAATAGGGATAACAGCCGGACGGGGGAGAGTATCTCGGAAAACAGCCTGCCCATGGAGACTCTTCTCACAGTCATGGAGGAGGAGAAAAAAGAGGGCATCTGTTACCTGACCATCTGTCTTGGGGAGGAATGGAGAAAGCAGGCAGCCTATCCGGTGGTGGTGGATCCGGTCTTAAAACAGAACCGGGGAAAAAACTTAAAGGACAGTGGAAGCATCTGCAGCAATAATACCGTTACCGAAACCCTGTATGTGGGAAAAAACAGTACCGGTATTTACCGCAGCTTTGTCCGCTTTGACCTGCCAAAGCTGCCGGCCCAGAGTATTGTATCCGAGGCACAGCTGTACTTAAACGGCACCAGGACCGAGGGAGACACCCATTACCTGACGGTCAGCATGGTAACTGAGCCCTGGTACCATAAGGGGGAAGAAAAGGAAGGAAAAGAACTGTCCTGGAGTCAGCAGCCAAAAGCTGCAAAGGTGCTGGACTACCATGTCAATGGGGGAAACTTTAACATTACCAAAGCAGTCCGTCAGTGGTTTGGGGGAGAACAGGAAAACTACGGTCTGGTATTTCAGGCTTATAACGAAGAAAAAGCAAAACGTGCCACCCTGCATTTAAAGAATCACAAAACCTCTCCCTATTTAAAGATTACCTACCGTACTGACACCGGGCTGGAGGACTATTATGGCTATCATACCACCGGGGCAGGCACCGCAGGGGCCGGTTACGTCCATGACTATACCGGAGCGCTGACGGTGGTAAACAGTGCCGTAACGACCCCGGGAAACCGTTTTCCCATGGCCATTACCAGAGTTTATAATTCCAATGATACCAAAGAAAAGGGAGGCTGGCGTTTTAACTATGAGCAGACCCTGAAGATCCCCACTGACCAGGTGGACATTACTACCTATCCTTATGTTTTTACGGATGAGGATGGTACCACCCACTATTTTAAAAAGGGGGATGTGACCTACCTGCAAAACGGGGAAAGTAAAACCGCCAAAGGAAGTGCTACCCTGCCTTCGGCAAAGGATGAAGACGGACTGCAGCTGTTTGTGGTACCGGTAACGGATACCGCCTTAAAGGAAACCTACCCCCTGAAGCTGATTGATAAAAGCAGCTCCCTGGTACGCTACTTTGACAAAATGGGACGTCTGGCAATGATCACTGACTCCAACCAGTATGAAAACGGAAAAAACA
This sequence comes from Lachnospiraceae bacterium, assembly GCA_017558205.1. Lineage (GTDB taxonomy): Bacteria > Bacillota > Clostridia > Lachnospirales > Lachnospiraceae > SFDP01. The sequence goes on from JAFYWD010000197.1 coordinate 5,476, forward strand.
GTGATAGCAAGGAAAAAAATGCCCTGACCATTACCTATGAGTCCTATGAAAAGGGAGCCGGACTGGAGGCCTTTGACCAGGTGATCTCCTCTGCCACTGCCCTGAAACAGCTGTGCAGCAGTAAAACCACTACCACAGAGGGGGAGGACTACCAAAAGCTTCTGGCACAGCTGGAGGAGGACATGGAAGCTTTAAAGAAGGATCTCTATGCCACCTCTGATTACAAAACAGCAAAGCAGGTCCATACGGCTGCCACCAGACTGGCAGATTTAACGGATCCGGTAAGCACAGTGGCAAGAAGTACTGCCCTGGATCGTGCCACTGCCCTGATCAGTGCCATAGAAAAGGCAAAGACCCAGGCAGAGCCTCTGGTGGAAGAAAGCAGGAAACGGATCACCTCCGTAACCGATGCCGTAGGCAACCGGGCGGTATTTACCTACGATGAAAAAGGAAGGGTGGCAGCCATTTCAGATCCCACCTACGAGAACCCTAAGGAAACGTCCTATACCTATGATGAGGAAGGAAACCTGACAGGGATTACCTTTGCCGATGGCAGGAAGGCCTGGTACACCTACGGAAAAGACCATCTGCTACTGTCTGCCCAGGACAAGGACGGATACAAGGTCAGCTATACCTACCGGGAAAGTGACAAGCGTATGATAAAGGTGGAGGAGTGCCATGGGCCAACCCCGGACAATCCCACCCTTTCCTTTACCCCGGGACAGACCTATGGCATCAGCTATGGCACCGACAATACCACCACCTTTTGCTTCAGCGGGGTGGATGATGTGTATGGTACCGGGGATGATATTGAAAATGTGCATGTATTTGACGAACAGGGAA
>JAFYWD010000198.1 GCA_017558205.1 Lachnospiraceae bacterium
AAAATGCTGGTGAACGGATTTAAAATGCTGGTATCCTTTGGTGTGGTAGCCATTATGATGGTTCTTTGGGGAGTAACGCCTTCCTTTTATATTTTAACTGCCCTTCCCATTTTAGTCATATTATTTCTGCTAACTATGGGAATCGGTATGATCATGATGCACTACGGAGTTTTTGTAAGTGATTTGGGATATATTACAGGAATTGTGTTAAATATGCTGATGTATACTACCGGTACCTTTTATGATATTGCCAAGCGTTTTCCGGCACCCTACGGCGAAGTATTGGAGCAATATAATCCTATTGCTTTTTTGATTTCTTCTATGAGAAAGGTATTATTATACGGACAGGCCCCTTCCTGGTCCATGCTGATATTTTGGGGCTTTGTTTCCCTGGTTTTAATAGCACTGGGAGTATTTACGATTTATTCCAATGAAAATGCATATGTGAAGGTGATTTAATGAGTAATCCTACAAAGGAGCTGGCACTGGAGGTAAAGGATGTAAGTATTAATTACCGAATCCTGAACAATACCTCTTTGCAGAAATCTTTTTTAAAGAAAAAAATACATAATGAAGTTTTTGAAGCAGTAAAGCATGTCTCCTTTCAGCTGGAAAAAGGAGAAATTCTGGGAATTATCGGACAAAACGGAAGCGGTAAAAGTACCCTTTTACGTTCCATTGCCGGGGTCTTTTCTCCCAATTCAGGAGAGATTGATCTGCATAATAATTCCGTATCCCTGATGGCACTGGGAGTAGGCTTTAAGGAAAGTCTTTCCGGAAGAGAAAATATTATTCTTTCGGGAATGCTTCTTGGTTTTCAGGAAAAGGAAATTCAGGATAAGTTGGAAGAGATTATTGCATTTTCCGAGCTGGGAGAGTTTATTGACCGGCCGGTACGTACTTATTCCAGCGGAATGCATTCCAAGCTGGCTTTTTCCATTACTGCCATGCTGGAGACTGATATCATGCTGGTGGATGAGGTTTTAAGTGTGGGAGATGAAAGCTTTAAAAGGAAAAGTCTGGCCAGAATGAAGGAACTGATTAATGATAAGAATAGAACGGTGGTTATTGTTTCTCATAGTATTTCTACCCTGGAAGAATTGTGTAATAAGGTATTATGGCTTCATGCCGGTGGGATAAAGCTTTTGGGAGAGCCCAAAGAGGTATTGGGAGCTTATTGGAGATTTATGCGTGGTGAAAAAAAAAATTGAATTATCCGTGATCATTCCTGTTTACAATGTGAAAAGCTATCTGAATCAATGTGTTTGCAGTATTGCTGAAAGTGCAGCTGATGCAGGAATAGAGCCGGAGGTACTTCTGATTGATGACGGTTCCACAGACGGTTCCGGGCAGCTGGCAGAAGAGCTGGCAGTAAGATATCCCTTTGTCCGTGTGATTCATCAGGAAAACCGGGGGGTGGCAGCAGCAAGAAACAAAGGAATGGAAGAGGCCTTGGGAAGCTGGCTGTTTTTCGTAGATTCGGATGATTGGGTGGCATTAAGGAGTATTAACATTATTTTGAGTGCTGTCAGCCGTTATCCGGAAGCAGATATTATTTTATTTGATGCCTGGGAGGAAAGAGGAGGTCAGCAGGTAGAGTGGGCTCATTTTACAAAAGAGCTGGTGCTAAAGGAAGCTGAGAATCAGGGAAGAAAAGGGCTGGACAGTATCAGGCAGCAGATTCTGTATCCGAAGGATACTCCTTTGGCGGCACCCTGGGACAAGATTTACAGGAAAGAATTTTTAAAAAGAAACAGGCTTATGTTTCCGGAAAATCTAAAGGTTTTGGATGATATGGTATTCAATATGGAGGCCTTTGGTAAGGCTGAATATGTGGTATATCAGAAGGAAAAAATCTATCATTATCAAAGGATAGGTACCTCCATTACTAACAGCTATCGTCCGGACAGAGTGAAGCAGGATCAAAGGGTGTGGGAATATATTGAAAAATACCTGGAGGAGCTAAGAGCCGAAGAAAAAATTGAGGACAGTCGCCGGAAGGAATTGGAGCAATGCTTTTACTGCCGTACTATTAAGTCCTTTGCTATTTGCTTTCGACTTTGTTTTTTTCATGAAAATAACCCAAGAAGCCTGAGAGAGAAGCTGAAGGAAGTAAAGAAAATTATGAAGGAGGAGCCTTATGGGAAAGCCTTTCAGAAAGTAAAGGTAAAGAATCTGGAATGGCGACTGAAGTTGGTGTGGCTTATGGCAAAGGGAAATTGTGCCCTTGGGATGGGCTGCTTATATTTTATGAATCAGTGGATGGAAAAACATGGGAAATAGAATTCTTTTTATTACCACCAAAAATCTGGATTATATCAGAAATGTACAGGAAATAAAGCTGGTGAAGCAACAGGATCCCGGGGCAGGGATTATCGGTTCCTATGATAAGTCTTATTTTATCAGGTTGATGAAGGTCTGGCTCAGGATTTTATTTTCAGATATGAAAAAATATGATATTGTATGGATTGGATTTGCCCCACAGCTGGTATATCCTCTTTTTTGGAAATTCAGAAAAAAGAAAGTGGTCATTGATTTTTTTATTTCTTTTTATGATACCTTGTGTTATGACAGAAAGATGATTTCGCCTAAAGCTCTTCCGGGAAGGCTGATCTATCGCCTAGACCTGGCTGTTTTAAAGGCAGCAGAAATAATTATCTGTGATACCAGGGCACATAGAGAATATTTTAAGAAAGAGTTTGGTGTAACAAAAAAGGAATATAGGGTTTTGTATCTGGAAGCAGATCAAAGGATATTTTATCCCAGACAAGTGAAGCGTCCGGAATTTTTGCTGGGAAAATATGTGGTGCTGTATTTTGGTTCCGTACTTCCGCTGCAAGGGGTGGAGGTCATTCTCTCTGCCATGGAAAGCATCAAAGAGGATCGTGAGCTTCATTTTTTTATCATAGGACCGTTGGGGAAAAAACTTCACACAGGAAGGCCTGAGGGAGAGAATATCACCTATATTAACTGGTTGCCCCAAGAAGAGCTGGCTGACTATATCGCCATGGCAGACCTGTGCCTGGCAGGACATTTCCATAAGGATATCAGAAAAGCATCCCGTACTATTCCGGGAAAGGCCTATATTTATCGGGCCATGGAGAAGGCTATGATTTTGGGGGATAATGAAGCTAATCGGGAGATTTTTGAGGAAAGTGAAAAAATAGTATTTGTTCCTATGGGAGACGAAAATGCTTTGGCAACAGCCATAGTGGATATGAAGAATAAGAAAGAGAATGTAACAGTTTAGTCATGACCAATCATATTGCTGATTGGTCATGGGAGAAAAAGTAAAAATAGGACGAAAGAGACAGGAGCAGAGGAGAGCAATGAAAAAAACAGTAAAATACGTGATAATGGCAATGGTAATCCCCCTATTGGCAGGGATAATCAATTTACCTGCCTATGCAACAGATCAGAGTGCATTTACCATTTTAAGAATGATAACTGCTACAGAAGAGATAGAAGCCAGAAAGGAGCCCTCTGATACGGCAGAAATTTCGGGAAGCTTTGAAGTTGGCAGTGATCTTCTTGTGGTAGAAGATGTAGATGCCATGTGGCTTGGTGTTATTTACAAGGGAGAGGTTGTTTATGTAAAAAAAGAGCTGACCTCAGAGAAATCAGAATTTACCAAAGAGATGGAAGAGGTAGAGGAAGAGTTTCAGGAGATAAGTGAGGAAAGTACTTTTCTGGCAGAAACCTTAGAGAAAAGGGAAAAGGAGACCAAAAGAAACCTTATTTGGGGAGGTCTGATTGCAGTCCTTGTGCTGGCAATTATCGTGGTAGGAGTAATCGGTAAGCTGTCGGAGAAGGAAGAGGGAAAAAAGAGAAAAAAAAGGTAACAGTTCAGCCATGACCAATCACTTTGCTGATTGGTCATGTGAGAAAATGTAAATACAGAGAAAAAGAAAAAATAATAATTGACATAGTATCTTATCCGTGATATTCTGTTTAAGGTCATTTAGACCATGCCGAAGACAGTAGGTACATCGTGGATGTGTAAGTATAAACGCCTACCGAGGGATAGATAAGTATTGACTTTTTATGCCTTCCTGTCTTCAGGGAGGCTTTTATATTTTTTCAATATAAACTCCTATCGGCAATTAAATCTATAAGGAGGTTAGTAAAGATGGCAAAAGTGGAATTGAAACAGCCTATCGTAGCTGAGATTTCCGAAGCAATTAAAGAAGCACAGTCTGTTGTATTAGTTGACTATCGTGGACTTACTGTAGAACAGGACACCAATCTTCGTAAAGAGCTTCGTGAAGCCGGTGTTATGTACAAGGTTTACAAGAACACAATGATGAACTTCGCGTTCAAAGGAACAGATTTCGAAGGACTTGCTCCTTACTTGGAAGGACCCAGTGCCGTTGCTATTTCTACAACAGATGCAACAGCTCCTGCCAGAATCCTTGCAAAAGTAGCAAAAGATGCTAAAGCATTAGAAATCAAAGCCGGTGTAGTAGAAGGTATTGTATATGATGCACAGGGTATGCAGGCAATCGCAAGCATTCCTTCCAGAGAGGAACTTATTTCCAAGTTACTGGGAAGCATCCAGTCTCCTATTACAAACTTTGCTCGTGTTATGAATCAGTTGGCAGAAAAAGGCGGCGCAGCAGCTTGTCCTGCACCTGCAGCTGAAGTAGTAGCAGAAGAAGCACCTGCAGCAGAAGAAGTTGCAGCACCAGCAGAAGAAACAGCTGCTGAATAAGAGGAAGAATAAATTTAAACCAAAATGGAGGTAAATTAAAATGGCAAAATTAACAGCTCAGGAATTAATTGATGCAATCAAAGAGTTAACAGTATTAGAATTAAATGAATTAGTAAAAGCTTGTGAAGAAGAATTTGGTGTTTCTGCAGCAGCAGGTGTTGTTGTAGCAGCAGTAGGCGGAGCAGCTGAAGCAGCTGAAGAAAAGACAGAATTCGACGTAGAATTAACAGAAGTTGGTCCTAACAAGGTTAAGGTTATCAAAGTAGTTCGTGAAGCTACAGGACTTGGCTTAAAAGAAGCTAAAGACTTAGTAGACAATGCTCCTAAGGTATTAAAAGAAGCTGCATCTAAAGAAGAAGCTGATGATATCAAAGCTAAATTAGAAGCAGAAGGTGCTAAAGTTACTCTTAAATAAGTAACCCTTATAGATAAGTTAAGGCAGAGGATTTTTCCTCTGCCTTTTTTTATAGGTTTTCTTTTATATTTACGATTCC
>JAFYWD010000199.1 GCA_017558205.1 Lachnospiraceae bacterium
AAAAAGCCGGATATTAAATATCGTGTAAAAAAAGAGGAGCTTAATCAGTTGGTAATACTTCAGAGAGAGATTCTTAAAAATGCAGTAAGATATGTGAAAAAAGGAGGTACATTAATTTACAGTACCTGCACTATTAATCCTGAGGAAAATGAAAATCAGGTAAAATGGATAACGAAGGAGTTGGGAATGGAAGTAATTTCCCTGAAAGATAGTTTACCGGTATGTTTACAGAAGGATATGGACGAATGGGGACTTCAGCTTCTTCCGGGAATTCATCAGACAGACGGTTTTTTTGTGGCAAAATTAAAAAGATCGGAGTAAGGAAGTAGGAGAATCAATGGATATTAAATCAATGAGCTTGAAAGAGCTGGAAGAGATGTTAAAAAATATGGGAGAAAAGGCTTTTCGTGCAAAACAGCTGTATCAGTGGATTCATGAAAAGCAGGCAGCTTCTTATGAGGAAATGTCAAATATTTCTCTCGATCTAAGAAAAAAATTAGAAATAGAATTTCCACTGCTCCGGTTAAAAAAAATACAGGTGAAGGAATCTGCTATCGATGGTACGAGAAAGTATCTTTTTGGTTTACCGGATGGAAATGTGGTGGAAAGTGTATGGATGAAATATCATCATGGTAACAGTGTATGTATTTCCACCCAGGTAGGATGCCGCATGGGATGTCGTTTCTGTGCCTCCACACTGGATGGACTGGAGAGAAATCTTCTTCCCTCAGAGATGCTGGAGCAAATTTATGCCATTGCCAGAGATACAGGGGAACGGGTGGCTAATATTGTTTTGATGGGAACCGGAGAGCCAATGGATAATTATGATAATGTGGTTAAGTTTGTTCGTTTGATTACATCTTTTGAGGGATACAAGCTCAGTCAGAGAAATATTACAATTTCTACCTGTGGTATCGTAGAAGGAATCCGTCGTCTGGCCAAAGAGGAATTGGCGGTTACTCTTGCACTTTCCTTGCATGCTGCTACTGATGAAAAGCGTAAACAGTTGATGCCTGTAGCTTATAAATATACATTAAAGGAAGTACTGGATGCCTGTGAATACTATTTTCAGCAGACGAAAAGAAGAGTTTCTTTTGAATATTCCCTGGTAGCAGGAGTAAATGATAATCTGGAGGATGCCAGGGAGCTGTGGCAGTTAGTAAAAGGAAAAAATTGTCATATTAATCTGATTCCGGTAAATCCAATTAAAGAAAGAGATTTTAAACAATCTGAGAAAAAACAAATCCAGCAATTTAAGGACTTTTTAAATCAAAAAGGTGTGACAGCTACCGTACGAAGAGAAATGGGAAGAGATATTGACGGTGCCTGTGGACAATTGAGAAGAAGCCATATGAATAAGCAATAAAATACTTTTCCTTTTTCCGTTTGTATGCTAATATGTGAAAAGCATGGAAAAGTGTGCTTTATAAAAGAAAAGAGAGTTGCAAAAATGATAAAAACAGTTTCGGCCACCGACATCGGTCTAAAAAGGAAATTGAATCAGGATTACGTATTCACTGCAGATACCAGAGTAGGAAATCTGCCAAATTTGTATTTGGTAGCAGACGGCATGGGCGGACACAAGGCAGGAGGCTTTGCTTCTCAGTATGCGGTGGAAACTATTGTAGAAGAAATCAGCAGTAAAAAGGAGGAAGATATTTTTGCTGCGTTAAACAGTGCTATCATAGAGGCCAATGCCCGTTTAAGAAGAAAAGCGGCAGAGGATGAAAGTATGGCCGGAATGGGAACTACTTTGGTGGCAGCAGTAATAGAAAATGGACTTTTAAAGGTAGCTAACATTGGTGACAGCAGATTATACCTTATCCATGAAGGAATAGAGCAGATTACAGTGGACCATTCCCTGGTAGAGGAAATGGTAAGACTGGGAGGTTTGGACCGGGAAGAAGCACGAAATCATGAAAAAAAGAATATTATAACCAGAGCTATTGGTGCGGAGAACAGGATTAAACCGGATTTTTTTGAAGTCAGGCTGCAAGAGGGAGACTTGATTTTAATGTGTACTGACGGTGTCAGTAATATGCTGACAGACGAAGAGATTCTTCAAATCTTAAAGGAAGAGGTTTCGGAAGAGGAAAGAGTGGAGCATCTGGTGCAGGCAGCTAATGAGCATGGCGGACGTGATAATATGGGAATTATTTTACTTTCCCTTTAACATAGATTATTGGAGGTTTTTTAATGATTAAAATCGGCATGTTGATCGGTGATCGTTATGAAATATTAGAAAAAATCGGAACAGGCGGAATGTCTGATGTATATAAAGCAAAATGTCACAAGCTGAATCGTTTTGTAGCAGTCAAGGTTTTGAAGCAGGAATTCGGGGAAAATGAGAATTTTGTTTCTAAATTTAAGGTAGAAGCACAGGCTGCGGCAGGTTTGATGCATCCTAATATTGTAAATGTTTACGATGTAGGAAATGAAAATGGTATTAATTATATTGTTATGGAGCTGGTAGAAGGAATTACCCTGAAAAAATATATTGAAAGAAAAGCCAGACTTTCGGTGAAGGAAGCGATCAGTATCGCCATTCAGGTGTCCATGGGAATTGAAGCAGCTCATAATAACCATATTATTCACAGGGATATCAAACCACAGAATATTATTATTTCTAAGGACGGAAAAGTAAAGGTAACGGATTTCGGCATAGCCAAAGCAGCGACAAGCAATACTATTACCTCCAATGTAATGGGTTCTGTTCACTATACCTCTCCGGAGCAAGCAAGAGGAGGCTTCAGTGATGAGAAGAGTGATATTTATTCCTTAGGAATTACTCTGTTTGAGATGCTAACAGGAAGGGTTCCTTTTAACGGAGATACTACTGTAGCCATCGCTATTAAGCATATTCAGGAGCCAATGCCCTCACCAAGGGACTTTGTGGCAGAGATTCCTGTATGTGTAGAGCAGATTGTTTATAAATGTACCCAGAAAAGCCCTGACAGAAGATATCAGTTTATGCCGGAATTGATAGAGGATTTAAAAAGGTCTTTAATGAATCCACAGGAGAACTTTGTGAAGGTAGTTGATCGTGAGGAGGAGGGTTCCACAAGAGTAATTACCAGAGAAGAAGTTCAGGAAATTAAGCAGCAGGTACAAAAAAGAAATAGCGTAACCGGAGATTCTATTCGATTAAATAAAGAAGCTGAGGAAAAAAGAAAAACTAAGACAAGACAAGTAGCCGAAGAAGAGGAATATGATCCTAAAATGGAAAAAATCACCGGTATTCTGGCAGCAGTGGCAGCTGTTATTATCGGTATTATTATTATTTATCTGGTGGGTAGATTTGCAGGAGTATTCCCTTCTGCTACCAAAGAAATCGAACAGGCAGAAACAGAGATAACTACTGAGGAAGAAAGCAGTACTATAGGTGGATTTTTAGAAGGAAGTATCGGGCTCCCCCAGGTTGTGGGCTGGGGATATGCAGAAGCTTCAGCGGCATTGAAGCAAAGTGGTTATGAAGTAGTAAAGGAAGAAGTTTTTTCCGCTGACGTACCGAAGGGAAATGTAATAGAACAAAATCCTGAAGCAGGAGTTCAGCTGACGAAAGGAAGTGTGGTTACCTTAAGAGTAAGCCTTGGTGCAGAGATTACAAAGGTACGTGTGCCTAATGTGGTTGGCTATACCCAGACGGAGGCAGCAGCCATTTTAGAGAAGGAAGGTCTCCTTCCCGGCAGGGTGGAAGAAACAACAAATGAAGATGCCGCACTGATTGGAAAGGTTTGCTATCAAAGCTATTCCGTAGGTGCGTATGTAGATTCCGGAACTGTAATTGATATGAAAATCAGCAGTGGTGTAGGAAATGTTTCGTACAGTTTTGTGGGAAATATTTCAGGACCGGGGGAAGAAGATGGAGATTATGTAGCTGGAACAGAGGTTACTGTAATTTTAGCATCCTCCAGCGGACAGGAAATTTATCGTACAACAACAAATGCTTTTCCGTTGGCGATGAATGTGGCAGGAATTACCGGATCTGAAGACGGATTAATTACCTTCCATTATGTAGTTGAGATTCCGGCTACTACTACCACGGATGAAGAGGGTAATACAGTAACTTTGCCCGGGGGAAGAGAAGAAAGGTCTATCAGCAGAGCAGTGAAGTTTACAAAGGAATAATAAGGAATGCAGGGAAGAATAATCAAAGGAATTGCAGGTTTTTATTATGTTCATGTACCGGATCAGGGCATATTGGAATGTAAGGCAAAAGGAATCCTTCGTAAGAATAAGTTAAAACCGTTGGTAGGGGATTTTGTAGAGCTTACAGCCTTGGAGGAGGCGGGAAAAGGGAATATATTACAGGTTTTGGAAAGAAGGAATGAGTTGATTCGACCGGCAGTTGCCAATATCGATCAGGCACTTGTGATTTTTTCCGTAACAAAGCCTGAGCCTAATTTTAATCTTTTGGATCGTTTTCTTATTATGATGGAGCAAAAAGGATTAGAATGTATTCTTGTCTTTAATAAGTGTGATATAGCAGATGGTGATTTATTAAAGAAAATTGAAAGAATTTATGCCCCCTGTGGCTATGAAGTAATCTTTGTAAGTGCGATTTCAGGAATGGGAATTTCTTCTTTGGAGGAAAGGCTGCAAGGGAAAGTGAGTGCAGTCTCCGGTCCCAGTGGTGTTGGAAAATCTTCCATTATTAACCGCCTTCAGAATAAAGTAAGTATGGAGACAGGAGAAATCAGTGAAAAAATACAGAGAGGAAAGCATACCACCCGCCATTCTGAATTAATTCTAATAAATGAGGAGAGTTTTATTCTGGATACGCCGGGCTTTAGCTCCTTGTCTGTCTTTGATTGTGAAAAAGAGGAGCTGGAATACTATTATCCTGAGTTTGCACTTTATAGGGAGCAATGTAAGTTTAGTCCCTGCAGTCATACTCATGAGCCTGAGTGCGGAATTAAAACTGCACTGCAAGAGGGAAAAATCAGTGAAGTGCGTTATCAGAATTATTTACAAATCTATCAGGAAATGAAAGATAAAAGAAAATATTAGTCAATGAAAAGCCCCGGAGTTTTCCGGGGTTTTTTCATCGGGCAGTTTCAATAACTTATAAAAAATAAAAAAATTTATGAACTGCATAAAAATACACATTATTTTCACAATTCGATATTATAATCAATAACAATTGGTTATAGTACTTCATACTCGTTGCAGCATATTAGGAAGGAGCTTGAAAGGTAATGGATAAAGAGATGAGTAAAAATAAAAGGAAATATAAGTTGCAAAAGAAAGGTATCATTATAGGCCTTATTATTTTATTAGTGATTATTGCAGTAATCGGAAGCTATATCATCATACAGGTTACTACAAAAAATGAAGAGAAAACAGAAATGATGCCGCCAGGGATGAACTTTGGGGGGGGAGAATATGTAACAGCAGTAGGAATAACCACCATGGGATTTACTGCCGACACTTTTGATATTGACTCTTTGGACACGCAGCTTTATGTGGAAGATGTTTACCTGTCCTCACAACAGCAGGTGGAAGCCGGTACTCCTGTTTTTAAAATTAAAGAAGAAAATATACAGGAAGCAAAGGCAGAGCTGGAAGAGGAGGTAACAGAGGCTTCCCTAGCCTACCGTTTGGGACTTCTTACTTATGAACAAAGTATGATTAATGCCAAATACGATTATGATAAAGCAGTTCTGGCAGGGAAGCAGGCGGAGGCAGTGTACCAAGATGCTTTAAGAACAGCGGAGGAAAAGCTTCAAAAACAAAAGGATGCCTTGGCAGATAATGAACAGAAGCTGAAAGAATATGAAAATGCCAATAAAGATTATTATTATAAATATCATTTAGATACATACAAGGCAAGCTATGAAAAAAACTCAGAAATTTATTATGCTTTTTTAGCAGAGTATGGGTTTAGTGATGCAGAGGTAGGGTCAGTTACCGTCAATCAGAATTTGGGACAAAGCCAGAGTTTGGGTCAGGGATCCTTGGGACAGCAAACCGGAATGGGAACACAGCCCTCCACCGGACAGCAGGGAGGGAGCATAGTTCCACCATCGTCCGGCCTACAGTCTGCAGTAAGTAATAATTCCACAGAGGAAAATCGTGTTATTATCAGGGAAGAAGATCAGGAAGTCAGTACCAGGAAGATTGAAGCAGATAAAAGTAATACAGAATCCGGAAATAACGAAATAACGGTGAGAGCCGGGGGGAATAACCAAAGCAATAATAAAGAAAATGATACGGAGCGCTTAAGGAAGCAGAGTATCTTAAGACAGATGAAGCAGAATATGCAGTCATCTAAAACAGCCTATGAAAAGACCTGGGATACTTATGAAGCAGCAGCTAAAAGTGCTACGGATCAGATTCAAAAGATGAGTCTTCAGGTAGAGATTTCCCGAAATGATGTAAAACAGGCACAAACGGATTATGAACTGGAGGTACTGGAGGCTGAAACAACCTATAAAAAAGCTCTGGCCCAGGCAGATCTTGTTAAACGAGATTATGAAGCGGCTATACAAAAGGCAGAGGATGAATTAGAGACTCTGCAGGAGAAGGAAGAGAAGACAAAAGAGGCAGCAGAGAATTTTGAAAAACTTCTGGGAGACGGATATTTTTATACAGAAAACTCCGGAACCATTATGATGGTGGGTGTACGGAAGGATACAAATCTGCAGAAAGGCAGTATGGTTGTTGCTTATAGAAATCAGGAAGATATTTCCATTACAGTTTCAGTATCCCAAAAAGATATTGGTAAGCTGACAGTGGGAGATTCTGCCAGTGTGATGATTTCAGAAGCCGGTGCCTTCCAGGGAAGAATTACGTACCTGAATCCTATATCAAATTCTGACAGCAGAACAAATATCACCTATGAAGTAATGATAGAGCTGGTAGATGGGGATATTAGCAATCTCAAGGAAAATATGACAGCTACGGTAATGTTTGAAACAGGAGAAGATGGAAAGTGAAAAAAATTGTTTTAAAGAAAAAGCATAAAAAACTGATTCCGGCAGGTTTGGTACTATTGATTATCCTGTTGGCTGCCGGCTATCGAGTGATTATTGTTCCAAGATTGAATACTCAGGAATGGGTTTATAAGGAACAGGAGGTAAAAAGAGGAGATTTCATAGTAGGAATTACGGAGAATGGAACTCTGGAATACACAGTTTCTGAAGAAAGCTATGATCTGGATCTGGATGGCCTGGCAGAGGAAGATGAGGAAGAGGAACAGGAAGAAATTGCAGATTATCTGGAAGTGGAAAGCATTAGTGCTTCTGTGGGCCAGAAAATCAATCAGGGAGATCTGATACTTAGCTTTACAAAAAAAAGTGTAGATGGTGTAAGAAATCTGATTGAAAAAAAGGTTAGTGAAGATCAGATTTCGTTGGTGGAAGCAAAATCTGAATATAATCTTGCAATCATAGAAACAGAAGCGGAGTATCAGAGACGATTGATAGAGGCAAAAGGAGCAGAAAGTAAGCTGGATGGCTCTTTATCACAAACTGCGTGGGATATTCGTGAAATGGAACTTCAGATTCTTTCTTTATATGAAGAAATTGTCAGTTTAAATTCCCGGTGGGAAACAGTGGAAGCCACCAGAGAGAGTACCTGTTTAAGCTATAATCAGCTTCATGAGCGGATGAAAGGGATTACGGATAATGTGGAATATGCAAAACTGCATGAGAAGTATTTAAATGCAAAACAATCCTATGAAAATGCCCTGGAAAATCAGGGGCAGATTAAGGAGAGTATTATTCATGCTTATGAACAAATAGAAGAGTATGAAAATAAAATTACTAAGGCAAGAGAACAGGCAGAGATTGGGCAAATGGAAGGCAGGCATGAATATGAAAGTTCAATAACAGAAGGAGAGCTTGCCCTTGAAATTCGTGAGAATGAGATGGAAAAACTGCTAAATGATATGGAGAAAAGTCAGAATCAGTTAGAGGAGTCGGAGCAGCTTTTAAAGTCCTTTGAAGCTTTTGTAGGAGATGGAAATATTTATGCCAAAGAAGCAGGTATCATTACGGAAATTGGCTATGAAGAAGGAGAAGAGTTGATTCAGAAGGGCACTATTTTTTCCTACACAGCTCCTGAAAATATGAAAATATCAGTGGATGTATCCCAGGAAGACATTGTTACCTTAGAAGTGGGGGATCAGGTAGAGATTATATTTAGTGCTTATCAGGATCAAACATATCAGGGGGTAATCTCTGCCATCACCACAACCTCTACTTCTGAATATGCATCAACCATAAGCTATCAGGTAATGATTGATGTAATGGGAGATACCGGAAAGCTCTATGGAGGTATGACAGCAGATGTTACTTTTGTAACAGAAAAAAAGCAGGATGTTGTTTATATTTCAAAAACAGCCCTGGAAAAAGAGAATGGAAAAAATTTTGTTTATATGAAGGATAAAAACGGAGAAATTATTACCAGGGATGTGGAAACAGGAATGGAAAATACCATATATGTTGAAATTACTGAAGGGCTTGAGGAAGGTGAGATTATTTATGCTGCCAGTAAGGTAAATAAGCAAAAGGAAAAATCCGGGAAAGCTTCTGAAAAAGAAAAGGAGTCTATGACAGAAGGGACAGGAGATAGTATGGGAGGATTCATGGAAGGGAATATGCCGCCTATGGGAGAGTTTGAATTCCCTCAGGGAATGGACTTTGAGCCGCCGGCAGGTATGAATGGAATGCAGCCACCCTCAGGTTTTGGAAGAGGAGGAGGATTTAATGGAAACTAAAGCAGAGACTAAGCAGCAGGAAAAGAGACAATTAACCTTCAAACAATTATTGTTAATAGTGGCAGTGATTTTTATTGCTCTGATTTTTGTAATTCTTTTGTTTTTTACAGATAATAAGCAGGAAAGTGTTTATAAAGAAACTGCCACAGAATACGGAGAGCTTTCCGTAGGGATAGAAAAAAGCAGTTCTATAGATATGGAAACAGTAACACAAAGCTTTGAACTGGATATTAGTGCACTGGTTAAAAATGAATCCTCATCAAGTCAGTCCTCCACACAGCAAGCAGGGAGTATGCCTATGGGTCAAGGAGGCGGTATGCCACCGGGAATGGGAACAGGCAGTACAGGAGCAGGGGGATTTCAGTTTTCCATTCCTGCACAAAGTGGATTATCTTATTCAAGCCAGGCGGCAGAGATTAAGGTAGAACAAGTAGAAGTTGCGGTAGGACAAAAAGTAGAAAAAGGAGATTTGCTGCTTAAGCTTACAAAAGAAAGTGTAGATAAAATTTATAATCAGCTGGAGGAGGATTTAGCAGAAGCAAAGCAGGATTTAGATAGTATTGAGAATAACCAGAAATCATCCAGGCTGGAAGCTGAGCATAATTATGAAAGTAATATTCTATACGGAAAATATGCAGGAACAGAATATGAAGAAACAGTAGCTCTGGTCAGGAAGGAGCTTCAGACAGCCGAGGAGAATGAAGCAGCTTTGATGGAAGAGGTGGTATCCTTAGAAGAAGAGTTGGCCTTTGTGAAACAAAATTATCAGGAGGCAGTAGCTTATGCTAACAATATTACGGCAACCTTGGAAGAAATGGATGTTTACAATGATCCTGCCTGGTATGCCAGTCTGGAAGGAACCAGAATTTCTGCCCAGGAGCATGTGTATTCCCTGGAAGAACAGATAAGACTTTTGGAAGAGGAATTGGAAAGTGCTAAAATAAAACAGCAGGAAGCCATAGAGACTAAAAAAGCTGCACAGCGCAGTCTGGAAGAGACAGAGCTTTCTGCGAAATGGGAGCATGATTTGCGTGTACTGGCATATAATACGGCCCGGGAAAGCTATGATATTTCCATAGCATACCTGGATTTGGATTCCCTGACACAAAGAAAGGCTTATGAAAGTGCGAAAGAAAAGGTAGATTCTTTTAACGATGCTATTTCTGACTACGGTATTTATGCACAAAACAGTGGAATTATTACAGAGCTTGCCATCTCAGCAGGCGACAGTATTGCCACAGGAAGTGAGCTGGTAACCATGTATACTGAGAATATTTCTATGACTGTAAGTGTAGAAGAAAGTGAAGCTCAGGAGATTACTGAAGACAGTACTGTTCATATCAATATTCTTCCTTATCCGGATATTGTTTTTGAGGGAAAGGTAAGTGATATAGGAGAAGCTC
>JAFYWD010000200.1 GCA_017558205.1 Lachnospiraceae bacterium
CTTTAAATGAATTGGAGGTAATGGAATTATGATGTGGATTGTTGAAAATTGGTATTTATTAGCTACAGGTGTAATCGTTGGGGTATGGACATATTTAATGCTCCGTGAATTTAGACAACAGCCGGATGAAGCACAGATGGCGAAGGTTAAAGAGTGGTTGATTTGGGCTTGTGTTGAAGCTGAAAAGAATCTGCAGAGCGGGACCGGACAGTTAAAACTGAGAGAGGTATGGAATATGTTCTGCTCCGTTCCGGCATTTGAATGGGTGGCAAAGGTAATCAGTTTTGATTTATTTTCTGCTTGGGTATCTGTGGCATTATCAGAAGTAAAACAGATGATTGTGAAAAATGATAATCTTGCAGAATACATTTATGGAGATAAAAAAGCTGAGGAAGTGGAAAAAATCAAGGAACAAATCGGAGGATAGTGGATGGCAATTATAATCATTATTCTTGCAGTTGTTTTTCTTGGTATTGTAATGCTTACAGCTGCTATTCTCATATATGATTTAATTCAGATGATAATGGAATGGTGGAAAAGATGAAAACATCACAAAACGGAATTGATTTAATTAAAAAATTTGAGGGCTGTCATCTGACAGCCTATAAATGCCCAGCCGGGGTATGGACCATAGGCTATGGACATACATCCGGAGTAAAAGAAGGAATGAAGATTACCCGGGAGCAGGCAGAGGAATTTTTAAGGCAGGATTTGGAAAAATATGAAAAATACGTTTTGGCTTATGTGAAGCATCTACTCAATCAAAACCAGTTTGATGCACTGGTAAGCTTTACTTATAACTGCGGAGCAGGAAATCTGAAAACATTGGCAAGCAACAGAACACTAGAACAGATAGCAGATGCAATTCTTTTATATAACAAGGGTGGCGGACAAGTTCTACAAGGCCTTGTAAAGAGAAGAAAAGAAGAGCATGCTTTATTCCTTAAGGGAATGCAGAAAGGTGGCGAAATGGGTCAAATAGAAAGCAATGCAGTAGTATTGAAAAAAGGTAGTAAGTCGGAGGAAGTAAAACAGCTTCAGGAAAGACTTTATGCCATTGGATATGAACCGGGAACAGCAGATGGAATTTTTGGAGAAAAGACAAGGCAGGCTGTAATCTCATTTCAAACAGATGCAGGATTGTCACCTGATGGGATTGTAGGAAAGAATACATGGACAGCACTGGATAAGATTAAAATTTACTCCCTGAAGGAATACGGCAATAAAAATATCACAGTAAATTTCAAGTTAAAAGAATTTGCATGTAAAGATGGTTCTGATACCATCATCCTGCATGAGGATTTTGTACAGAAGTTGCAGCAAATCCGAAATCATTTTGGAAATGCTGTAAATATCAATTCAGCCTATCGGACAAGGTCCCATAATAAAAAAGAAGGTGGTTCTTCCAACAGCTACCATATCAAAGGCAGGGCTTTTGATTTAGCTATTAAAGGAATAACTCCCAATGATATGGCAAAATATGCACAGAGCATCGGAATCA
>JAFYWD010000201.1 GCA_017558205.1 Lachnospiraceae bacterium
AGCTACAAAAATAATAAAAATGTAGCAGAAGCAAACGGCAGTAACGGACCTGTAGTTGTAGTAAAAGGAAAAGGCAATTACACAGGAACTATGGAAATTCCTTTTACCATTACAAAGGCAGACTTATCAGATCTTAGCATTACAGTAAAGGCAGTAGCCTACAATGCAAATAAGGCAGAAAGCTATGCTTATCAGCCGGCAGTAACTATTAAGGATGGAAGCAAAACCTTAAGCGGTAAAACAGACTTTACCGTAGAGTATGAAAATAATACTCAGGCTGCCTATAAGGCTTACTATCTTGATAAAGCAGAGGGAGCATCAAGGCCTGTAGTTAAGATTACAGCCAAGAAAGTAAGTGGCTACACTACAGAAGAGCCTGTTATCATTGAGCTTCCTGTATACCGTATTAAGCTGACAACGAAAAATGTTTATGCCGTAATCTCAGAGACCAGCTATACCGGTAAGCAGGCAACACCGGAGGTAGAGCTGTACTACTCTGCAGATCATAAAGTCATAAAAGATATCAAAGCCAAAGGCTTAACCAGTCAGGCAGAAATCGAAGCATTTGGCTTAGTAAGGCTTGATAAGGCTGACTATCAGGTAAGCTACGGAACCAACATCTTTGGAGGAGTAAATAAGGGAAGTCTGAAGATTGAGGGAAGAGGAGCATTATATGGAGGAAGTGTAAGCCTGAAATTTAATATTGGCTTACGAGATTTGAATAATTAAGTTTGAAACAAGAGGAAAATATAGTAACAGTTCTTCCCTGACCAATCACACTGCTGATTGGTCAGGGAAGAAAGAGTAAAAATAGAAAATATAGAATTGTAAGAAAGCCGGGAAGTATGTATTTCCCGGCTTTCTGTTATGATAAACAGTTCATGATGTTCACTATCCGGCCGTTTAACAATAGTGTTACTTTTCACACCCACGCCAATCACTGGCTGATTGGCGTGGAGAATGAGAATAAAACACAATAGTTTTTTATAGAGAAACTCAAGGTTAAGAGAAATGGAATAAAAGGTATATTTATGTTAGAATATTAAAAAATCTTGTCACCGGAAATACGCATACTATCAAAGAGGTGCCTATGAAAAGAAAAAGAATTATTTACAGTGAATTAGCATATTTTGCAGGAATTTTTATTTTAGCTTTGGGAACAGCCTTTATGGAAAAAGCAGACTTTGGCATATCTATGATTGTGGCACCGGCTTATCTCATATACTTGAAAGTATCAGAATATGTGCCCTTTTTTTCCTTTGGTATGGCTGAATATGTGGTTCAGGCAGTTCTGTTGGCTCTATTGTCTCTTATTATGAGAAAATTTAAGAAGATTTATCTTTTGTCATTTGTCACAGCCTTTTTCTATGGAATCGTGCTTGATCTTGCCATCGATCTTGTTGCTTTATTTCCTTATGCGGGTATTGGATGGCAGGTAAGTTTTTACCTGATAGGAATGGTTACCTGTGCAATGGGAGTAGTGCTTCTTTTACATACCTATTTTCCGCCTGAGGCCTACGAACTGGTGGTAAAAGAGTTGTCTCAAAAATTTCATATATCCTTTGGTATAACAAAAACGATATATGATTACTGCAGCTGTACCTTAGCTGTTGTGCTATCTCTAAGCTTTTTTGGAATCTTTGTAGGTGTTAAATGGGGA
>JAFYWD010000202.1 GCA_017558205.1 Lachnospiraceae bacterium
GAGTTCGAATAATTTTAAAAAGCTCGCAAAGTATTGAAAAATCAAGCTTTGCGAGCTTTCTGTTTTTTAATAACAAAAAAGATAGAATGTTTATTCAGCTATAGTTTCGCCGGGCCAGGAATTAATACCACCGAACTCAACAATATTGGTATATCCTAATGCTGCTAATTTTTCAGAGGCTTGTTTGCTGCGGTTACCACTGCGGCAATAGACAAATATTAGCTGATCTTTGTTGGGAAGTTCAGGAATATCTTTAGTACCAATACTTTCATTTGGTATATTGATGGCACCGGGAATATGTTTATCATTAAATTCTTCTAAAGTCCGTACATCAAGAATCAGGTAGTCGCTTTCCTCATTCATCATTGTAAGAGCTTCTTTCGCTGAAACCTGACGATAGTTATTTTCCTGATGTGATTGATTGGTACATCCGGTCAACAGTAAGAGTGATAATAAAATAGGCAGATATCTTTTCATAACAAATTCTCCTCGTTTTTGTTATATAATATCCACAAATTGATGGGTGTTCTGTGATTTTATTACAAAAGAGCAATACAAAATAGTGGATTTTAGTAACAGTTCAGTCATGAACAATCACAATGCTGATTGATTATGACTGAACTGTTACGGATTTTAAAGATGATATAATTTTCAGTTGAATATTTTGGCGAGCAGCTTAGGAGGCTGCTTTTTTTATTTGACATAAACTTTACATTACTTGTATTTTAGATTTCACATTCGCTCTATAGAATAAAAAATGTAGCAGGGAGCTACATTAAATATGAAAAGCTTTATATAAAAGGAGAGAATTAGAATGAGAAAACTTACTGTTATGTTAATACTTTTATCACTTGTAATGTCCATGCTGACAGGATGTGGTGGAAAAAAGGAAACAAAAACCGTTACAACTGACGGTTCCACGTCTATGGAAAAAGTAATTGGAGCTTTAGGAGAAGTTTTTCAGGAGGAAACAGATATTGTATTTACTTTTAACCCCACAGGATCCGGCAGTGGAATTAAGGCAGTATTAGAAGGTCGTTGCGATATTGGTTTATCATCCAGAGATTTAAAAGAGGAAGAAGCTTCTTCGGGATTAACAGCTACTGTTCTTGCTTATGATGGCATTGCTGTTATTGTAAATCCTGAAAATCCCGTAAATGATTTGGATTTAGAAACTGTTGGAAAAATTTATAAAGGTGAAATCACAAACTGGGCTGAAGTTGGTGGCAATGATACAGAAATAGTACTTATTGGCCGAGAAGCGGGAAGTGGAACACGTGATGGATTCGAGTCCATTACAGATACAGAAGATGTGTGCAGCTATCGTCAGGAATTAACCTCTACAGGTGATGTTATTACAACTGTTGCCCAGAATCCCGGTGCAGTAGGTTATGCATCCGTTGCTTCTGTAAAGGATACAGTGAAAGCTTTGACAATTGGTGGTATTGAAGCAACTGAAGACAGTATTAAAGATGGAAGCTATGTGGTACAAAGACCATTTGTATTAGTAACAAAAAGTGATCAGGAATTAAGTGAAGAGGCTCAGAAATTCTTCGATTTCGTAACTTCTGAAGAGGCACATGAAATGATTTTGGCAGCAGGTGTGGTTCCGGCTAATTAAAAAAGTGTTTTAGCGACGGTATCGTTATCGTCGCTAAAAGTTATGCGAGGATTTTGCAATGAAAAAAAATCAGATGATTGAAAAAATAATTCATGGAATTTTTCTTATATTAGGACTAATAACTGTAGGATGTGTGCTGGTTATTACAGTATATTTAATTATTTCAGGTCTTCCGGCTATATTTGAAATTGGTTTTGCAGATTTTATATTTGGAAAAGAGTGGGCATCTACTGCATCGAAGCCGTTGTACGGAATCCTGCCATTTATTCTAACCAGTGTGTACGGCACGATAGGAGCTATTATTATTGGTGTTCCGATTGGATTTATGACAGCAGTATATCTGTCAAAAATGGCATCTCCAAAAGTAAAAAGCAGTATGCAGTCGGCAGTAAGCTTATTGGCAGGGATACCATCTGTGGTATACGGTTTGGTAGGGATGCTGGTGTTAGTACCGGGAATTCGAAAACTGTTTCATGTACCGGATGGAGCAAGCTTGTTGGCAGCTATTCTTGTATTAGCGGTAATGATTCTGCCATCTATTATTAAGATGTCAATTACTGCACTTGATGCTGTTCCTAAAGAGTACGAGGATGCTTCCCTTGCCTTAGGTGCCACACCAATAGAAACTTATTTCAAAGTATCTGTTCCTGCAGCGAAAAGTGGGATTGCAGCAGCAGTTGTATTGGGAGTAGGACGAGCCATTGGAGAAGCCATGGCAGTAATGATGGTGGCGGGAAATGTACCGAATATGCCTGATTCCCTGTTTCAAAGTGTACGCTTTCTTACTACAGCTGTTTCCAGTGAAATGGCCTATTCCTCCGGTTTACAGCAGAAAGCATTATTTTCTATTGCATTGGTACTATTTATTTTCATTATGTTAATTAATGCATCACTGAACTTTTTCCTAAAAAGAGAAAGGGACTAAATTATGTTAAATACATCGTTATCGAAAAAAAGAAAGATATTTGAAATCACATTGAAACTTTTAATGTATATATCAACGGGTTTGACAGCGTCTTTGGTATTGTTTCTTTTGTTATATGTATTGGTACAAGGCTTGCCAAATGTAACTTGGGAATTGTTATCTACAAAACCCAGTTATATAACAGAGAGAATCGGTATTTTGCCGGATATTTTAAATACTGTTTATCTTGTAATCGCTGCCTTGCTGATCGTGTTGCCATTGGGGGTAGGAGCAGCTATTTATCTGACAGAATATGCTACAGATAAAAAAGTAGTAGGTATGATTGAATATGCTGCAGAAACTTTATCCGGAATACCTTCTATTATCTATGGGCTTGTAGGAATGCTTTTATTTTCTAATAGTATGGGGACTTGTTTGTTGGCAGGAGCATTAACTCTGGTAATTATGAATTTGCCTACAATTATGAGAACTACCCAGGAAAGTTTAAAAACAGTTCCCAGATCCTATAGAGAAGGAGCTTTTGGATTAGGTGCCGGTAAATGGAGAGTTATCAGAACTGTTGTATTACCGGGATGTGTAGATGGAGTAATTACAGGCTGTATTTTATCGGTAGGACGAATTTTAGGAGAATCGGCAGCACTGTTATTCACAGCAGGATTTGCCCATGCGGTAAATGGTTTTATAGACGGTCTGGCATCTCCCGGTGCCTCCTTAACTGTTGCACTTTATGTATACGCAAAGGAACAGGGAGAATTCGGAGTAGCTTTTGCTATAGCAGCTATTTTGATGCTTCTTACGGTATTAATTAATTTTGCTGCAAGCTTGGTTCAAAAACATTTTGAAAAAAGGAGAAATGTATGAGAAATATAATTACTGTAAAAGATATGTGCTTATGGTATGGAGAACATCAGGCGCTTAAAAATATAAATATTGATATTCCTGAAAAAAGTATTACTGCGTTTATCGGCCCATCCGGTTGTGGTAAATCTACATTTTTAAAGACATTAAACAGAATGAATGATTTGATTCCCGGTGTAAAAATTACAGGGGATATAAGATACGAGGGTGCAGATATCTTTTCAAAAGAAGTGGATGTAAATCAGCTTAGAAAAGAGATTGGAATGGTTTTCCAGAAACCAAATCCATTTCCCATGAGTATTTATGATAATGTGGCTTATGGACCTCGTACTCATGGAATTACGAATAAAGTACAGTTAGATGAAATTGTGGAAAATGCATTAAAAGATGCAGCTATTTGGAATGAAGTGAAGGATAGATTGAAGAAAAATGCACTTGGAATGTCCGGCGGACAGCAGCAAAGATTATGCATTGCCAGAGCGTTGGCTGTGCAGCCAAAAGTATTGTTGATGGATGAACCTACATCAGCCTTAGATCCGATTTCTACTTCTCATATTGAAGAATTGGCGATTGAGTTAAAGGATAAGTATACCATAGTTATGGTTACTCATAATATGCAGCAGGCAGTCAGAGTATCTGATAATACAGCGTTCTTCTTACTGGGAGAATTGGTGGAATATGGTAATACAGATGATATTTTTTCACAGCCGGGAGATAAGAGAACAGAAGATTATATTACCGGTAGATTTGGATAAGGAGAGTATATGAGAAATCGTTTTGATGAACAACTTTTTGAATTAAATAAAGAAATTATTAAAATGGGAGCAATGTGTGAAGAAGCTATTGATAAGGCGGTTAAGGCTCTTAATACAGGAGATATTGAGCTTGCAAAAAAAGTAAAGACTGAAAGTAACTGTATTGACCAAATGGAAAGAACCATAGAGAGCAGATGTATGAAATTACTTTTGCATCAGCAGCCGGTAGCCAGAGATCTCCGTTTGATTTCGGCAGCTTTAAAGATGATTACGGATATGGAACGTATTGGTGACCAAGCAGAGGATATTGCAGAAATTGTTACATTTTTAGAAGGAAGAACAGTAGGAAAAATGACACATATCGGTGATATGGCTAATAAAACGACAGAAATGGTAACTGCCAGCGTAGATGCCTTTGTTCGTAAGGATCTGGAACTTGCAGAGAGTGTTATTGCACAGGATGATATTGTAGATAACTATTTTTCTGAAATGAAGAGTGATATAATTAACTGGATTGGAGAAAATCCGACAGATGGAGAATTTGCGCTGGATCTTTTAATGATTGCCAAATATTTAGAACGAATTGGTGATCATGCAACTAACCTTGCAGAATGGGTTATCTATTCTATAACAGGAGCGCATAAGGAGGTATAAAAATGATATGGTGCGTAGAAGATGACCCTAGAATCAGAGAGATTATGGTATATGCACTTCATTCATCCGGTTTTGAAGTTAATGAATTTGAAGATGGTAAATTATTTTTGGAAGCACTGGAAACTGAAATACCGGAATTAGTATTGTTAGATGTAATGCTTCCGGAAATAGATGGTATTACACTTCTTAAAAAATTAAAAGGAAATGAAAAATTTAAGGATATTCCTGTAATCATGGCAACTGCAATGGGAGAAGAGTATGATCGAATTAAAGGCCTGGATCTGGGGGCTGATGATTATATTGTAAAGCCTTTTAGCATGATGGAGATGGTTTCCAGAGTAAAAGCGGTTTTGCGTAGAAGTCAACCTAAGAAAACAGAAGGAATATATTCTGTGGGGGGAGTGTGCCTTAATTTAGAGGAATATATAGTTACGGTAGATGGTAAACGCTTACAGCTTACCTATAAAGAATTTGAATTGTTACGTATTTTTCTGAGTCATCCCGGAAAGGTATATACAAGAGAACAGTTATTTATGCAGGTATGGAATACTGATTATATGAATGATAGCAGAACTTTGGATATGCATATTAGAACACTCAGACAAAAATTAGGAGATTATGGAAAAATGATTGAAACAGTTCGAAATGTTGGGTATCGTTTGGAGGTAGATTATGACCAGAAAAATCTTTAAATCAACTCTGGGTATCGCGATTATAACATTGATTTTTAGTATTAGTATTATTACAGGTGTTTTATATAAATATTTTGACAATACTCAGCAATCACAGCTTAGAAGCGAATTGTATTTGGCGGCCCGGGCGACAGAAAAATTGGGAGAAGAGTATTTAAAAGAACTGAATTATCACCGTTTCCGAATCACATGGATCGATAAAGATGGGGATGTTATCTACGATAGCCATGTAGGAACACAGTCAATGCAAAATCATAGTGACAGAAAAGAAATCAGAGATGCTTTTGCACAGGGAGAAGGAAGCAGTACCAGATATTCGGATACATTAACAGAAGAAACCATTTATGAAGCAATTCGTCTGGAGGATGGAACTGTTTTAAGGATATCCATAAGCAGTGCAACTGTATTGGCATTGATTTTAAGGATGGCGCAGCCGATATCAGCACTTTTATTGTTGGTAATTATTTTATCAGTATGCCTGACGCATTATATGGCCAAGAAGATTGTAGAGCCTTTGAATAAATTGAATTTAGAAAATCCCATGGAAAATGATACTTATGAGGAAATTGCACCTTTGTTACATAGAATTCATTCGCAGCAGTTTGAAATTAAGTGTCAGATGTCATTATTAGAGCATCAACAGGAAGAATTTAAGCAGATTACAGAAAATATGAAGGAAGCACTTGTACTGTTGGATAGCAAAGATAAAATTATCAGTTTGAATTCGGCCGCAAAAGAATTGTTTTATATCAATGGTGAATATGAAGAGGAAAATCTTTTTGCTATTGATCGAAAACAAGAAATGAGAATTGCCATTGAAGAAGTTAAGAAGAATGGAAAATCGTCCTTTATTGAAAAAAGAAACGGAAAAGATTATCATTTTCAATTGAGTCGAATTGATTCTGAAGAAGGAATACAGGGAGTTGTTATATTAGCCTTTGATATATCAGATAAGTTAAATGCAGAACGAAACAGAAGAGAATTCACAGCCAATGTTTCACACGAGCTGAAGACACCATTACAATCTATTATTGGTTCTGCAGAATTATTAGAAAACGGTATTGTAAAGGAAGAAGATATTCCGCGTTTTATCAATAATATTCGAAAAGAAGCTTCCAGATTAGTAAGTTTAATTAATGATATTATTCATCTTTCCCGAGTGGATGAAAAGGCAGAAATGCCCCGGGAAGAAGTTTCTTTATATGCAATGGCAGAGGAAATAAAAGAGGTATTACTGGAGTCGGCCTATAAAAAGAATGTTACCATTGAAGTAAGTGGAAACAGTGGAAACGTAAAAGGTGTGCGAAGTCTAATGTATGAAATGATATATAATCTTTGTGATAATGCTATAAAATATAGTAAAGATGCAGGATATATCAAAATAGCCATAGAAGAAAAGGGGGATGAGCTTTTATTATCTGTAAAGGATAATGGAATCGGAATTTTGAAAGAACATCATGAAAAAATATTCGAACGTTTTTATCGGGTGGATAAGAGCCATTCAAAGCAATCCGGAGGAACAGGCCTTGGATTATCTATTGTAAAGCATGCAGTGCAGTATCATAACGGAAAAATAATGATCGAAAGTGAACCGGGTGAGGGTACCACATTTTTAATTATATTAAATAAAAGTTTGAATGGGTAAAATAAAGATTTGTGGATATTTGACTTACCATAAAAAGTTAAAATTTTTAGGCGTAGCAGTTTTGATGGCGGCTACGCTATTTTTTTGTCTGCTGAATCAGAGGCAGTCTTATGAAATCAGCATCTAAAAAGAAGCAAATCCATAGATATATCTGTTCAAGAAAAGTCAATATCATAGCACCAGCATCTAATGAATAAAATTATTACGTATCTATCCGGCAATAATTAGAATACAATTAGAAAATATAAAAAATATCTATACAATATCTAAGAAATTGAATATTATATAGATAATTCATAAATATATTTGAGAAAAAAAAGGTAGATTTAGTCTAGTGAGATGATATTATCAATAAGTGTTCAATTAAAAAATATATATAGGTAATATGAATTATAGAGAGGCTTTTAAGCCTTGGAGGAAAAGCTTATGATAAAGGTATATGGAGAAGCAGTTACGAAGAAAATGCTGAATATTCTCATTTTGGATATTCTACATAAATATTCAGATGAGGAACATCACCTGACTCAACAGGAGATCATAAGAAAATTAAAGTGTGAGTATGGTGTTGAAGGTACTGACAGAAGAACGGTTAGAGATAATGTTCAGTCTTTGGTTGATATGGGGTATGGAATTGAAAATGAAGGTGATGATGGATACTATATGTATGAGAGGCAATTTGATGACGCAGAACTTCGTTTGCTTATTGATTCAGTTCTTTTTTCAAAGACTATTTCTGATACAGCGGCAAAAAGATTGATTAAAAAATTGAAATCATTTGGAAATGTTTATTTTGATACAAAGGTATCACATGTAAAACAAACACCGGTGCTTAATAGAACGGATAACAAAAGTGTATTATATAATGTTAGTGCAATAAATGAGGCTATTGACCGAAAGAAAAAGATTACATTTCGCTATAATCGTTATGGTACTGATTTTAAAATGCATGACCAGGGTAAGCAGTATATTATGAATCCTTATCAGATGGTTGCATCCAATGGACGTTACTATTTACTTGGAAACATTGACAAGTATGAGAATATTACATACTACAGAATCGATAAGATGTCACAGGTGGAAGTTATGGATGAAAAGATCAAGGCGCAAAAAGACGTGATGGGTATCGATGGGCATTTGAATCTTCCGAAACATATGGCAGAACACATTTATATGCTTTATGGAGATTCCGTTGTTGCTAGCATTAAGACAGATATTGGAATGATGGACACATTAGTAGATTGGTTTGGCAAGGATTTTAGAATAATAAAAAAAGAGGGAGAGGAGGTTGTAATTTCTGTAAAGTGTAATGAGCGGGCATTGTTTTATTGGGCATTACAGTATGGACCCCATCTGGAGGTCTTGGGTCCTGAAAGTCTGAGAAGTAAGTTGTCCGAGGCAGTTGAGGAGATGGCAAAAAAGTATAGGAAATAGGAGGTTAAATATGGCAGATAGCAGAGCAATATCGAACAAGTTAAAGGATATGTTTTATTTACCTGGTGGAGTGTTTTATCCATTCTTTTTACATGTAAAGAATCATACTGAGCAGTTGGCAGTATGCTTTAGAGGAAATGGAACTCCTGAAAAGATTTCAATTTATCATAATAATCATATTGTGTGGGATTTATATGAAGATGGAAGTGGTCCGAAGGTTGCCATAAGCTTTAATCATGCACGGTATTGTAAAGATTGGGAAGAAAAAAGAAATGAACTGGGGAAATTAGGATTTAATATATATAATAAAGAAGGAGAACCAATTTCTCTGAAAGAAGCAGATACAATCGGAATGCTGGTTTGCGATTTCAACAAAATAAAATATAGTGATAGTTCCTATGAGTTTGTAATAAAAACTTATGGCATAATTATGGATATGATGCGAATTTTCTTTGAGCCAAAGAAAATAGAAGATTTTGATTATTTTAAAAAGAGTTTTACTAAGTATAAAAAAAATCTGGCAGAAAAAAGATGGCAGCAATGGATATTTAATAAACTAAAAAATAGCTATAATGGTTTATTTGCATATGATTTGGAATTTGCACAGCCAGGGGCACAAGATGAAGAAAATACCAATGAACCGGATATGCTTGCCCTACGATATAAAGATGGGGTTCCGGCTGCCATTGTCTTGGTTGAAGTAAAATCTTTGTACAGTGCATGTGAACCCAGAAAAAAGAAAAATGGAGAAAAAAGCAGTGATATTTTTGAACATATCAATGGGATGAAAAAGTATTCAAAAAGTAGAAATATACAAAGTCGTAGGGAGGAAGTAAGTAAAATTCTAAAAGACTATTCTGAAATGGGATTATATGTTAAAGATGGTCAGATAATACCGAGTGAGAATAATAATTTGCCTATTGAATGTGTAATCATATTTACGACAGCTGACCTTGTTGACATAGGGTATTCTATAAAATCTGCAGATAGTGCTATTCATTACTATTTGACAAATAAGGAAAAAATTGACAGAATATGTAATCCAATCGATGAACATTGGCATTGTGATGTATACTTAGTTGGGGAGTTCGCAAAAAATAGAAAGTATCCGGCAGGTATTTATGCACTACCGGATGATTGGAAATAAAAAGGGAAGTGGATCCTGTATAACAGGGTCCTTTTCTTATGTACAAATTTTTGTAGTTTCCAGTAGATATCATAGTATTATAAGAAATAAATATTGAAAATATCGGCTATAGGTTTTTATGAATTATAATATGTAATATCAGTTTTTGATTACTATAATAAAACAAAGCTGGGTAGAGGGGGATAATTGGAATGACCAAAATTGATATTTATCAGGGAAATCAGATTGGCGGTTGTGTGACGGTCATATCTGCTGAGGTGGATGGAAAAATACATAGAATTATGATTGATTATGGTGCATCTTTGGCAGGAAGCGGAAAAAAAGAGGATTTTGAGTATCCGTGGATAGAGAAACCGGTAGATGCCGTATTTTTTACCCATTATCATGGAGACCATATAGGGAGACTTATACATATTCCTTCTAATATTCCTTTGTATATGGGAGATACGGCAAGGAAGGTTTTGATTAATATAAAGACTGCACTTTCTAAAATTCCCGATAAGTTAGAAGCAAAGCTACATCAAGAAGAGTTGAAGATACTTCTGGATGAAAAGAGAGTTAAGACTTTTCAATGGAATAGAAAAACTCATGTTTATGATGCGATTGATGAGATTTCGGGATTTCATATTGAGCCATATAGCATAGATCATTCTGCCTATGATGCTTATATGTTTCTGATTGAAGCTTCTGATATGCAATATGAAGGTGGGAAGAAAGTAATATTACACACAGGAGATTTCAGAGGACATGGAAGACGTGGTAAAGCCATGATTCCCATGATTCAAAAATACGTCCATAAAAATAATAGGAAGGTGCATTCCCTGATTGTGGAAGGTACCATGATGGGCCGTTTAGATGAAAAAGTGAAAACAGAGACGGAGATGATGTTTGAGGCGGCGAAGTATATGAAAAAACATCAATATACTTTTCTTATTTGCTCTTCCACCAATTTGGACTCTTTGGCAAGCTTTTACCAGGCGGCACAAATGGCAGCATGTCCTTTTGAAAGATATTTATATGTTTATAATGATTATTTGAAAACTCAACTCAAAACATTTTCGGATACGGCAGGTAGTTTTTCACAGATCTATCAGTTTCATAATGTACATAGATTAAATTTAAACAAAAGGCTGAAGTCTTTGAAGTGGAAAACATCTATGACACAAAAAGAATTAATGGAAAAAACAGGATTTTTAGCAATAATTAAACCGGAAGCCGGATATGAGGAGTTTTTAAATCCTTTTGTGGAGGATTTTGAAGCAGGAATTATAAAAGAAATACCATTAATTATTTATTCTATGTGGGATGGCTATGTAGAAGAAGATAATAAAGCGAAGAATCAGGAATGGATTGATTTTTTAAAGAAACAGGAAGCTAAGGGAGTCAAAATACTGCATCTTCATACCAGTGGACATGCCGAGGCAAAGATGTTAGCTGATGTCATTAATGCTGCAGCACCACAAGAGGAGATCCGACCTATGCATACAGAATATCCGAAAATGTTTGAAAAACTGGAAATATCGGAGGAATACAAGAAACGTATTGAATATTCCCAATAAGGTTGAAGTCATTTATGAAGAAATGTTCATTTTTTTGTACATACAGGCATGCTATTATCTATATACAGATACAGTAACATGAACCTTGAAAATTAAATATACCAATGAAATCTAACATTAAAATGGAGGAATTGTATTATGGCAGATAATAAAATGAACCAGGGAAAGAAACAGGCAGCAGAAGAAACTATTAGGAGTATCATGTATCAGGAAGCAATAGAACGTATGAAATTATTAGGAGTTTCTGAGAAGTCTGTTGATAGCTTTTTAGAGGATAAGGCAATCACAAAGTGTGTTGTAGATCATCTGAATATGCGAGTTGGTAAGCAGATACTTAACGATGAAGAAAAAGAGCTAATTAATCAAGTGGAGCAGGAAAGAGATTACCTGGTTTACTACCTGATTGAGGATGAAGGACTTTGGCCGGATGGCTGTAGTTTTCCAAGATACACAGTTCTTTATGTAAATAAATATAGGGAGGAGTACGAACAAGTAAAGAAGTGTATTCAAAGGTATGATATTATTCCGGCCTATGTGATAAATCGGGAAGAGCCCGGGTGTTCAGAGCTTACAGAGATAGGATTTCGTAATGTGTCAGGATTAATTATCAATGCTACCTGATTTGGATTTAAAAATGAGTACTATAGACGGGAGGCTGTATAATCTCCCGAGATTGGAGGGGAGTATGGAAATATTATATAAATTTTTAAGGGACAAATATGAGGAGATAAATTTAGAAGGTAGTTCTTGGGAAAAAGAAACAAAAGTGATAGAGGCTCATGACTTAGTGCTGGAACTTGCGAATTTGGCTCGGAGAGAAGGACTGTTAGCGTTGGAGGAACGGGCAGAAGCCCTTGATATTAATGATAAGTCCATGGAACTGTTGTCTGAATTACTCATTCTGGTGGTCGATGGTACAGAACCAAAAATTTTAACGGAAATTGGAATCAATAGAATGATTACAAATAATTCTCCCGCCTATGAGGGGCTAATAAATCTACTGTTTTTTAAAGGCTGCCTGATGATACAGGCAGGAGAAAATCCATATCTTATAGACAGTTATTTAAAATCCATGATGCCGGATTCCTGTAGAAAAATCCTTGAAAAACGGGAATATGAAAAAAAACTATCTATGGATTTGGAAAGAAAGGAGGATCTTGTTAGTAGATTGTGTGAAGAGAATAAGGAAGTTGATGATGAGGATTATGGAATAGTTAATCAAACAGCTCTTACTTTTCTGGCTATTTCTGATCGGTCGATGGAACGGCTTCTTAGAGAAATAGACAACGCATGTATTACACTTGCTATGAAGGCTATGCCCGGTAAGGCACGTAAGAGGATCTTTGATAATGTATCCCCTCGCCTGGGAATATTGCTTGCAGAGGATATGGAATTTATGGGACCGGTTCGAATGAAAGATGTGGAAGAAGCATGTAAGGATATTCTGAGGATATTTATTAGATTGGCAGATTATAGTGAAATTGTAGGATTTGATACAACAGTATTGAAAATGGTACTTAATATTTACGATAGCGCACACAAGAGCAATCGAGAGCTTCGTGAGCAGTATCAGGATATAAAAAAGCTTATTGAGAAAATATATGGAAGAGACTAAATCAAAGTGAATTAAATCATTGGTAATAAAAAGCAGGATAACAGCTCCAGTCATGGTCAGTCACATTGTTGATTGTTGATGAGAGAAAGAGTAAAAATAGAAATATGGTAACAGTTCAGCCCACAAGCAATCACTTGTTGATTGCTTGTGGGCTGAACTGTTACGAAACAAGGGCAGAGCATCGTGATAACATAGAATTAATATTATAAGTATGGTAGAATAAAACAGCATATTAAAAATACGGAGAAGATTAGCAGATTTTGCCAATTGCCAATGGATCTGCGAAAGGAGCAGTATTTTATGAACTTAGATTTAGTCAGACAGTTTGAGAAAATAGAAAATACAGGAGTTGTCCTGGCCGGATATACCTCAGGACTCTGTGGAGAGTGGACGGAAGAAAGATTTGGCCACCTGGCAGAGGAGTTGAAGGTAGATTCTGCTATGATGATTATGGCCAATCAGCATCATACGGATCTGGTGAAAATAGTAGGGCTGCAGGAGGCGGGCGAGGGCGTGATAAAACCTCAGCCGGAGGAGTATTTTGATGCCATGATTACGGCGCAGAAGGGAATTATGTTATGTGTTCATACGGCTGACTGTGTCCCCATAGTTTTTCTGGATCCTGTGAAAGAAGTAGTAGCAATTGCTCATAGCGGATGGGTAGGATGCTCCAAAGGAATTGCTGGAAAAACAGTAAGAAGGATGGCAGAAGAATATCAGTGCAGACCGGTGGATATTATCTGTGGCATAGGACCTTATAATCGCAGCTGCTGCTATGAGGTAGGAGAAGATGTACTGGAACACTTTCGAGAGTCATTTTCTGACAGGGAATGTGGAGTAATGTTTAAGAAAAAGAATCAGCCGGGAAAATATATGCTGGATTTAGGGAATGCAATAAGTCTTTCCCTGTGCCGGGAAGGTGTAAAGTGGGAAAATATTTATGAGGAAGGCTGGTGTACCTATCATACTACACAGTTTTCTTCCTGGAGAAGGACCGGAGACCGTAAAAAACAGATAGCAACTTATATTATGCTGCGATTATGAGGAGAGAACATATGAAGCTGACCACGCTATGCTATATTGAAAAAGATGACTGTTATTTAATGCTTCATCGTACGAAAAAAGAAAATGATGAAAATCATGATAAATGGATCGGAGTAGGTGGCAAATTTGAGAAAGAGGAAAGTCCTGAGGAGTGCCTGCTGCGGGAGGTAAAAGAGGAAACAGGACTATCCCTTGTAAGCTATAAATTCAGGGGTCTCATTACCTTTGTCTCAGAGGAATGGGGAACGGAATATATGCATCTTTTTACGGCAGATCAGTATACGGGAAATCTCAAGGAATGTGATGAGGGAGAGCTGGTTTGGGTACCAAAGGACCGGATAGAGAGCTTAACTCTTTGGGAAGGAGATAAAATATTTCTTCGTTTATTACAACAGGAAAAAAGCTTTTTTACCCTTAAGCTAAGATATCAGGGAGATCAGCTGACAGAAAACAGCTGCCGGATTTATACATAGTATTTACCACATAAAAAAACAGAAAAGAATAACTTTTATGCCTTTCTTATCACTACAAGAGCTGTCAGTTTAATCAAAAATGAACGGACCACATCAACATCTCAATCAAAGAGATTTGGTGTGGTCCGGTTTGTTATTAAGGAAACTTATAAAATTTCTTCATAAAGCTCGATGACAGGATTTTCGGTACACATATCCACTAATTGAGGAAGAATAGAGGTAAAGTGTTCCGCACTGTTATGGCTGGCAACAGCAGCTTCATCCTTCCAACATTCTACAAATACCATAAGACAGGGATCGGTAGTGCTGACATTTAAGGTATAAAATACATTTCCCTCTTCTTCGCGGGATTTTTGGATCAGATTTTGGGCAGCAGCTTTAAAATCTTCTATTTTGTTTTCGGCTACGATGAGTTTTGCGATAATCTTAATCATACCAATTAACCTCTCTTTCATTGTATGAAAACATTGTACCATAAAATAAAATAGATGACTATAAAAACTACATGAAAATAAATAGCTGTTATTTTTAATACTTGGTATAATGAGAATGCGAATAGTATTATCACTTTTACGATAGGAGAGTGGAAGGATGGAGTTAACAAGAATTACACCTGAGAATTATGTGGGTTTTCAGAAGATTCTGCCGATGCAGATAGAATATCAGAACAGTGAAGCCTGGGGATGTCTGATAGAGAAAAGAGCAGTAGGAACGGCAGTGATTAATATAACAGAGGATGTCTACCGTATTTTATGGCTGTGGGTTTCACCTGCTTACAGAAACCGTGGAGTGGGCAGTGCTTTACTTGAGAAGCTTTGTGAAAGTGTGAGAAAAAAAGAGAGAAATATACTGACAATTACCTATCCGGCAGCAGCTGATTGGTCTGTTGTTATGGGATACCTTCTTTTGAAATTCCGGTTTACGGTGGAAATATCTGTCTATCCGGAATTTTGTTTTACAAGAAAGCAGCTGATGGAAGCTTCCGTTATTTCCTCAAAAGAGGGAACGGTGGATCAGAATGTAATACCGCTGACAGAGTTATCTCCACTACAAAAAAAGGAATTGATAGCAGAAATCAGAGAAAAAGGAAATTATCCTATTACAACTTATGATTTTGCAGAAATTGAAGAAGACAGAAGTATGGCGTTCATACAGGAGGGAGATATCAGGGGGGTGATCCTTGTAGGAACAAGGGGGGATAAGGATAGGCTTAGTCTGGATTTATTTTATCTAAAAAAGAATGCAGGAAATGCAGCCCTGACACTTTTACGTCAGACAGCGTTAAGAGCACTTTCTCATCCCGAAGGACTGAAGGAATTTCGATTTCTTTGTACCGATGATGTGGCTGTTAAAATCTGCACACGGCTGATGGGAGAACAGGAACCGACAGAAATAGAGTATTATCATGGCAGATATTGGGCTTAGAAGAGGAGAGGTACTATGGGGAAAAACGATGAAATATCTTTCGTTGCCAAAAAGATCCATGGGCAAGAGGAAGAGCATCTGAAGAAAATAAAAGAAAGAGCACAGGAAAAGGTAGAAAAAAGAAGGGCAGAAGGAAGACTGTCCTACCGGGAAGAATTAAAGCTAAGAGATTATCATCAGTGGGGGACGACCGAATTTTATGAACATGTACTGATGCCACAAAGCAGCGAGGAGATTCAAAAGGAGCTGAAGTCAGGTCCGCCCAAGGGATTAAGTATGAGAGAGAAAAAAGTCTGGAGATCCTATCGGAGGAATCGTTTAGAAATGGCTGTCTGCAGAGAGAGTTTTTTTGTGGCTTCCCGGGAGATTACAGATCGGGCAGAAGAAGAAATCCATAAGGTTAAGGAAAGTAAGATTACACCCTTTTACCAAACCTTTTGTCGGTTGGAAAAAGAGGTTTCTTTTGAAGGGAATCAGTTGTTAAAAAGAAAGGAAGCCTCAGAATCAGGTGAGAAGGTAGAGAATATCGGCAGGAATCAAGAGCTTTTTTCCATGATTTTAGGATTAAATCAGTTGATAAAGGATCTTGCCGGACTTGATTCTGGGGAAGCAGCAGAAAATCAGGTAAAAAACCTGATGGAAAATTATCGTGAAATAGAACAGCAGATATTTCCCATAAAATTTCTTTCTGAGAAGCGAATGAAAGATATGGAGATTATGGGGGACTGCCATATTGCAAGAATTTTTTTAACCTATGGTGCAGCTTCTTTGCTCACCCATTGTACGGAACAACTGCCTGTGAATCAGGTTCATGCTATGGAGCTGGCTAAATTAAAGGGATTGTCTAATTCCTATGGAATGCTTGCCTCAAAAATTGAAATGACGGGGGAATATAAAGAAAAGCTGGAAAAATCCACGGCTATCTATGAGAAAATTCTGATAGAACAGGAACAACAGCAAAGAGAAACAGAGGAAAAGACAGTAATTATCATGGAACTGGTACAAAATCTTTTAAAAGACAGTATCTATTCCGAGCCCATAAAGGAAGCGCTGGAGAAAGAGATAAAAAACAGATATAAAGCGAAGCTTGGAAAAGGAGATTTTGAAAAGGAGGACTTTTTCCGGGAAGTAAAAGAAAGACTGACAGTATTTTCTGCCAATTGGAAGGAGCTGGGAAAGAAGTTGGAAGGCTGCTTAAAAGAGAAGCTGGGCTTTGATACCCCGGGTCTTCAGGCCGGGCTATTGGAAAATATAGCGGTTTTACACAGGTCAGCTTTGTTGGATGGGGTATCTGAAACGGATAAAAAAGAGTATATCAATCAGGCTCTGAAAACCGGCAAAGCCAAGCTGCAGGAATTACAGGAAAGAAGAGATTATCTGACAAAGAATGGAGAATTACCCTGTCTTAGCCGTATTCCTTCCGGAATTTTATTGGGAATGGAGAAGATTGCAGAGATAATTTTAAAGGAAAATACGAGAGAGGAGTTTAAGAGACAGGTTCATTTGCTGGAAGAACAGGTGGATTATACTCTGACACTGGTAGATGATTTCCTGACAGATAAGTTTTCACCTCTTAGTCAGAAGATAGTATTTGAGCATCTGTTGCTGCATAATCCGGTGGATTTGGTATTCGGAAGCTTTACGAGACTGTGGAATTTAATGGAGTACTACACTGAGAAGGTTATTCCCCAAGACCATCCCCGGGTAAAAGAGACGGAGGAACAGCTGCTTACCATTATGAGTAAGCTGGAAATTAAGAAGGAATGGAAAACATATGTTTACAGAAACCTGACCAAGGAAGACCGCATAGGGGAAGCAGAAGAAAAATTAATTAAATTAAAAGAGAGGCTTGTAAACAATCAACAGGTGTTTGATAGGACTATGGCTACTTATGAATTTCCAAGAGGAAAATGGGCTTCCCTATTGGAATGGAAGAAAGAGAGCCTGGATAAGAGAACGGAAGAATTTCAGGAAAAGATGAAGGAGGAGTTGGAAAAGGAAGATTTTGTAAGGAGAAGCCTCATAAGTCTGGAGGAATATTTAGAGGAGGAAAAGGAAGAGGCCAAGGAGATAGATGTTTCAGAAAATTATAGTAATAAGAGCTTATTAAAGTATAATTTATTATGTCATTGGCCGGGTTTTGGTGATGCCCTTTACAATCTGGAAGATGAGGTGATGGACGCTCTGAACATGCTTCTGAAGAAAGGCAGTCTAAAAGCGAAGTTTTCCTTCCTTGAAAATATCAATAATTTGGACGATTTGGAATCCCTGACCTTTACAGAGCTTCAGTTCATGGCAAAGGAGCTTTGTCTGAATATGTCGAAAGGAATTGCCGGATGGAGTTTATTAGTGGGAACAGAGGCTGATGAAATCTGGAAGGCTATGATTCCTGAAATGATGCTGGGAACTCTGGAAGAAGGAAAGGCGGCTAATCGGGCAGAGGAATTAGGTGTACGGTTGAGAGAGGACAGGAGAATCAGGCAATATAGAGTTCTTCATGCATTACGTACAGATCCGACAAAGGATACCGGCATTCTCAGATATCATCATAAGGATACAACTACTGCCTCCAACAGTCTGGGAAAAGGGGCCAGAGTAGAACAACGAAGGAAGCGTTTTCAGCTGGCAGCTGATATCTGGAAAATTTTAAAAGAAAACGACATGGTGGATGAGGCAATAGAAATTATCAGGAAAAAAGGCAGTAAAACAGGAAGTGGAGCTGCTATACATAAAGAAATCGGAAATCTTATGAGAAAGCTTTCTTTGACCAAAAAGATGACGGAGGAAATGAGAAAGCTATGTGATAACGTGGAAGCAGACATTATTAAAGCAGATGAGTATGTGAATGAGTTTCGTCTCTGTGAAATGGAAGGCTTCCTTTTGGATAAAAACTATGACAAGGATGCTTATTCCACCTTTACTGCTGCCGGGAAGAAGGAGGGATATAAGGAGCTTCTGCGTGAAAAAGGAGAACTGGTAACCTTGCGAATTTTACAGATTGACAGGGTAATAGAGGAGGCATACCGGGAAAGAGGCTACAAGCCCCGTCGGGATAAAATATTATTGCAGCTGGGTCCCTTTATAGCAGGAGTGAAGGAAGGAGAAGAAGAAGAAAACCTAAGAAGGTTTGGTGTAGCAAACTGGGAGGAAGTTCTGCAAATATTATCCGCTGAATTTAGACTACGCGTAGGCCTTGCAAGTACTACGGCAAAGATTATTGAAACACGTCATATCCAGTTTGGTAATAGCTTAAAAGAACGAAGAGCTTATTTGGAACAGTATAAACAGGGAATTCTTCAACCCATTATTCCGCTTTTGTTACAGGATGAGGAAATATGGAAAAGTACTTTAGTTGATGAAAATAAAACCTATCTGCAAAAAATAGAGGAACGGTATCAAAAGCTGAAGGAACCTTTAAGATTATTAAGGGAAAGATTTTGCTACGGAGAAGAATTTGTGCGTCAGCTGGTAGAGGATTTAGGACAAGAGATTCTTTATACGGAAAAAAATTCTCTTCAGTGGAAGGAGACATTTCAGGAATATTTTGATGAATTTTGTGAGCATAAGGTGGCCGGCTATTCGATTGCCAAGGAGTTAAAAAAGCTGGAAGCAGAGAATCCGAAGATGGCAGGATATTTGACAGAGATGTTGCTGACCCATCCTCAGGGACTGGAACTAATAACAGATAAGGAGAAGTTTAAAAATACCCTGGCACAGTGCAAAAAATATGTAGAACCGAATACCAAGGCTGTGGATGCCTTTTTGAAAAATTTATCTCCGGTTCCTGCAGAAGGAGAAGAAACGGGCTTCCGCCTTTATGCAAGAGAAGCAGTCTTATCTTCTGAACCGGAAGACTTTCTAAAACAACTTTCCGGATTATGGCAAAAATTCCAAAAGCTGCAGGAAAAGACGAAACAGCAGGCTCTGGAAAGTGCAAAAGCCATGGAACAAAAGGCAAATATTTTCAGGGAATTTGAAGAAAGAAGACAGGCAGCAAAAAAAGTTGAAGAACAGGATATAGAAAAAATTTATCAGCTGAAAAATCTGATGCAAAGTGCCGGCTCACCACTGTTGGCAGCTTTGGGAGTAAAAAAGCTTCCGGGAGTCAAGGAGCTGGAAAAAGCTGCCCAAAGAATAGCTTCTTATGCTCCCATGTCTAAGACTGCGGAAAACTGGCTTTTGGAGGTTTGGCTTACACCTATGGAAGAAAAGAAGATACAGCAGCATCTGCAATGGTTTCAGGGAATGGAGGAAAAGGTAGGGAGTATAGAGTTTGCAAAGGGAGAAAAACTGAAGGAAGGCTCCCTGGGCAGTTTTCTTACTTTTTTATATATCAGACATCAAAAGGATATCTCGGGAGACAAGCTTCTTTCCAAGGAGGAAATTATCAGAGAGTTCCATGTAATGGGACAGCGCCTTTCAAAAATGAAGGATCTGAGTAACAGGACAATGGATCAAAATGCTTTACAAAGAAAGAGTGACAGTCTGGATCAGCTTCAGGAAAATAAGCTTTTAATGTCTAAGCGACGTATGATTACGGAAGCGGCATCAATGGGGCTGTTTTTACTGAAGGAAGAAGAATTTGATGATTTAGTAACAAGACAGAGCAGATATCTGGAAAATGCCCGTTTGGCAGATCAGATGTTTAGGAAATTGCTGGAAGAAGAACAAAAAATAAAAGGTGATCGTCAGCTGCTGCGAATCGGTCTGGCAGAGTATTTTCATAAGGAAATATTGGAGGGAGTATCCCTACAGGAAATCCGTATACAGGCAGAGCGTCTGTTAGCAGATAAAGATTGTTATCAGGCTTTAACAGCTACGGTAAGGATGAAACAAAGCTATGCAGAGGGAAAGGCTCTGATGGAAGGTATCAGCAGTACAGGTTTGGAGGAAGGGGAGCAAAAGCTTTCCCATACAGTAACCAGGGAAAGTCTGGAAAGCTTTTTGGCACAAAAACATAATGAGAAATTCCGAAAGTCCTATAACCGACTGGATCGGGATCAAAGGAAGGTTTTTGCCCTGGTAGTATTACAATTAGAAAAAAATTCCCGGCTTCCTTCCATGAAATTTATCAGAAGTGATGAAATGGAGGAGACAAGGCAGGTATATACAGCTTCCTGTTTGGAAAGATATGAGACAGGTAAGGATTTTCATCCTGAAATTTTTTACGACCGGGTATTGGATATTTTATGCAGACCGGACGGAAGAATGAAAGAAGAGCTTTTTTATCATGCTATGGAGAGGACCATGGTTTATGTGCAAAAAAGAAGGGATGCTATGCCCAAGGAGCTGAGTCGTCTGATGGATGCAAAAAGCAGTATTCAATCAGCATCAGCTTATGTG
Organism: Lachnospiraceae bacterium; assembly: GCA_017558205.1. Lineage (GTDB taxonomy): Bacteria > Bacillota > Clostridia > Lachnospirales > Lachnospiraceae > SFDP01. Next base: position 21,188 of record JAFYWD010000202.1, read on the forward strand.
AAAGAAGCTGCGAAACCGGTTGAACAGGTAGCCAATATGTCAGAGTGGAAAAAGGTTCTTTTATCCTATGATATTAAGGCAGGAGATAGAGTGCAGGCAATTAAAGAACGGTTTGATAAGCTGGATAAATATCATCTGCCCCTTTTGATAGCAGTGCTTCAGGAACGTACGATTTTGGATAAGAGCAGCAGGGCAGTTACTGAAGGTGAACAGGAATATGTGAATCAAAAAGAGAGGGAGCTTACCGTAAAACAGCTGCAGCAGGGAAAAGGGCCTGCCATAGTATCGCAAACAATCAATCAGGCATTGCTTACGCTAAGAAGCTATCAGCTTCGGGATGATATTGAATTGATTAATCAAAAGCTTTCTAAAAAAGATTTTGCACAGGGAGCCTTGGAGAGAAAAACAGCAATTGACTGGCAGCTGTTAGACAGAGCTATGGATTTTATCAAGACAATAGAGTAAGATGAGAAGGTTATAACTATGATATCTTGTATAAAAATAAGTTTTATCTTTATTGAAAAGGAAGAGGATATATGATAGAGTTTAAAGATTTTTTCTATACGGGAGAGGAAAAAATCCCATTTCATAGCGGTATGGAGGAAACAAGAGCCTATATGAGATGGCTGGATATGCTATTGCTTTCTTATGAAGCAATAAGCAATCAGGAGGAAGCCTCTGAAGCGGAAGAAGAAAATTTGGAAAAAATGAAAGAACTGCTGAGCAAGGGACTGGCAGTATTGGAGCAGCGTCACAGGCTGACTGTGGGCAAACAGATGGAAGAAGTAAAGGGGATAGGAGTTACTAATCTTGCTGCCCATCTGGGTCTTCGGGACTACTCCTTTCTGGTTTTTCTTCTGGTGCTGGCACCTCAGCTGGAAGAAAGGTATTTATTGATTTACCAACAGCTTTATGAGAAGGAAGAGACAATTACAGGAGTAACCTTTGCCCTGGTCAATCGCCTTTATGAGTTATTGAGAAAAGAGCAGGGGGAGGATGATGGGGAGATGTTCAGACAGCAGATAGAGAGTAACCCTGCGTTTATTATTTATCAACAGCAGATGAGTGACTCAGGCAGACTGGACAGAATAACTCTGCATCCGTCAATTGTTGCTTTATGTAACGGCGAAACCGGGCTGTCTGAAGCAGAACGCCGTGTATGTGAGGAAGGAGATGACAGGCTGCTGCATTCTCCGGCTATCGGCCTGGGGCAGCAGACAGAGCAGTTGACCAATCTTTTATTGAAAGAGAATAGAGGAGGGGATAAGATACTGGTACATGTTACAGGGAAGCCGGGAAGTGGTAAAAAATATCTGATACAGCAGGCATGGCAGAGTGACAGAATACTTTTTATTAATTTGGAAAATTTATTCCGGCAAGGAGGAGAAGAGTCAGGAAGATTGCTAAAGAGTCTGTTGATACGATGTAAATGCCTTGATCTTCTGCCTGTATTTACTAATGTCTCCCTAAAAGAGAATACTGAAGAAATAAGGATGATGGTGGATCATGCTTTTGATTTTACGGATTTACTCTTGCTTACCTCAACAGATACTTATAATATGAATCGGCTAACGGGAGACTTCTCTTATCTGCATATAGCCATGCCGAAATATAAGGCAAAAGAAAGAGAAGCACTTTGGAAATATTATCTAAGGGACAATAGGATTGCAGAGGATGTCAGAGTTGAGATTCTGGCCGGTCTTTATCGTTTTACACCGGGGAGCATCATAAATTGTATCCGGCAGGCAGTCCTTCTTTCTGCTTCTGAAAACTGTGAGTATGTAGAGAGAAAACATTTTCAACAGGTGGTGCATCATTTTAATTCTTCAAAGCTGGCAGAGCTGGCTACCCCAATTACTCCTTTTTTTACCTGGGAGGATTTGGAAATTTCAGAGGAGCAAAGAAATATTATGAAGCTGGCCTGTGCCAGGGCTACACTGACAGGGATAGTAGATGAAGAGTGGGGATTTGAAAAAAAGGTAAGATATGGCAAGGGAATGAGTATTTTGCTTTATGGACCTCCGGGTACGGGAAAAACCATGGCGGCACAGGTAATCGCCGGGGAAATAGGAATGGAGATGTACCGGGTTGACCTTAGTCAGATGGTAGATAAATATATAGGAGAAACGCAAAAAAATATAGGAAGAGTATTTGATTGTGCCAAGGAAGGAAATTTTATTTTGTTTTTTGATGAGGCAGATGCTCTTTTTACGAAGAGAACAGAGGTACAAAACTCCAACGATAAGCATGCTAATACGGAAGTAAATTATCTGCTGCAGAAAATGGAGGAGTATGACGGGATTTGTATTCTGTCAACTAATAGATACGATAATTTCGATACGGCATTTATACGAAGAATTACGTATACGGTATATCTGCAAAAGCCGGACATAGAAGCAAGAGAACGCTTATATAAAAGTATATTGCCGGTTCAGGCGAAGGTGGAGGAATCACTGGATTTCGCATTTTTTGCCCGTCAATTTGAATTGAATGGAAGTCAGATTAAGGCAGTTCTTTATAATGCTGCCTTTATGGCGGCCAATGAAGGCAGAGGTATGAAAAATCAGGATATTGCAAGAGCTATCAAGTATGAATTCAGTAAGCTGGGAAAAATGATAATGGTTACGGAATTTGAGAAATATGCTCCTTACGTATGAGAGAGGGTAATATGGCAGGAAAGAATAAATTAAGTCTTACACAGATAAAAGAAAAGCTTTTAAGTAAGCGAAAAGAGGAATATCAAAAGGGATATTCTAATCTGAAAACTGTAGCCAAAAGCGAAACAATTGATATTGGGAATGGTAAGCTGTGGGAGCAGATGGAAAAAAATACGGCAAAGAAGGGAGAAATGAAATGGTATAAATGGATTTTTAGTAAGAAGAGAAAACTGGGAAGATTTGGGCAGAAAAGTACGGAAAATAAAAAGCTTAAGAAAATGGCAGATCAGATGGAAAAAGAGGGAGGTCAGGAAGATTATTTTGATCCCATGATGGCCATGGACTCCGGTCAGGAGGGTGGCATACAGGATGAGTTTTATCATCTGGTAACAGACGAAGCCAACCTTGCTCAGGAAAATGATTATAACTCACAGACCACGGAAGGGGGGATGGGCTACAGTGTTTTAGCTCACTTTTATCAAAAACGTGATATGTTGGATGATGCTGCTAAGCTGGAAGAAAGCTATGAAAAAGAATATGAACAAAGGCATGATGGAACGACAGCTTTTGTACCTGATGGAGAGCTTAAGGAGGGAAAGGCCGATAAGTTTGCCATTTCCGTAGGGGTTTCAGGTGCTTCCAGATTTTATTCGGAATATAGCAAGGAGAGTGCCAGACAAAAGGGAATCAGTACGTTTTTGAAAATGTTTACAGGTAAGAAAAATGTTTCTGATGAGGAGGAAGAGGAACGGGTAGCACAGAAGGTAATGGAAAAAACTCCGTTATATAAAAAGCTGGTGGCAGAGGGGAAAAAACAAAATAAAAACTATAATCCCAAGGCAGACCCTTTAGTAGAGAATCTGAGGACAGAAATCAGATTTCAGAGAGCATCAGGCAACCCCGGTCATGCATTTATACGATTAATTCCCAAAATAGGAAATACAAAAAAGGGAAGCTATAGCTTTGGATTTTTTACCATGGGTCCCGGAAAAATGGGAGGAGTGGATGAAGGGTATGTGGAAAATCCTGACCCTACTGCTTCCGGTGGACAGGTTACGGAGAAAGAGTATGATGTTCCTTTTTCCGGTTATCTGAAGGCGGCAGCAAAGATTAGAGGAATTAAAGCTTCAGGAAGAAAATATAGTGTATTAGGTTATAACTGTACCTCTTTTGCCATAGAAGTGGCAAAATCAGCAGGAGTTTCCATTCCGGATAAGGAGGTGGCAGCTGATATTACCACCTATGACCACAGATCAGAGAGAATTGATATTCCCGCATCCTTACAAAACTTCTTATTTAAGGAGAAGCTGAAAGCCAAAGAGCTTACCACGGATCCTAAGCTGGAAAACTCACCGGATAAAGAGGTATATTTACAGCGGGCTCAGAAGGAAGCCGACACGTCAGCAGAAGAAATAGTGGATCCGGCGGAATATGAGAAAGAAAAGATGACCGAATGGATTGGATTACTGGATCAGGTTCCGTTAATCCGTCAGTTATATGGTGAAAGGAAGAATGAGGATATCTATGAGAAGATTATCAGATCCATGCTGGATGTGTTATCGCGTATGACAGAGGAAGACCAATGTTCTTATCTGAAGGAGAAAGGAATTGATGTGAATCCTAATGATATTTATCCGGGAATTTTAATTATGGATTTGGCCTTCAAAAACATGGATACCTTTTATGATATTACAGATCTGGGAATACATTTCCCGGAAAAATCGCCTCAGGATTATGGCAGAACAATAAACAATGTATTTACTGTTCCGGAAAAATATAATCAGTGTGTCGATTCACTGATGGCAAATTTCTATTTTATAGACATGGGATTTGGACAGCTTACACCGGAACAGGCCAGGAAAGTTGCAAATATGATTCTGGATTATGAGGTAGAGTCTATAGACAATCTGGCAAGTCATAATTCTATTAGGTTTGCCTATAAATATGATGAAAGCACAGAGGTTGAAGAGGCAGCACGGGAGTATGAAAGGTGGTCAAAGATAATTAAGAAAGAGTACGGAAGCGATAATATTGTAGATTACTTGTTAGGAGTTATGGAAGGTCGTGATGCCATGAGACAGCATCTTGAGGATAGAGCGGCTCTTTTTGATAAAATTAGTGAATATTTATAGTGTGAAGTTTCCTGATAACAGTTGAACCCATGCCCAATCACATTGCTGATTGGGCATAAGACGTTATGCCTGAAAAGTAAATGCGCCCTACTTTCGTAGGGCGCTTTAGAGGGGGATAAAGTATATATAAAAAAGGTGATATCAGCATTACGCTGTATCAATAGGGTTCAAGTGTTTCGCTCTTGCGATTCACTTTACAATCATAAGATAACAAAAGATTATAAAGAAAAATGGAATAAAATTCTAAAGAAATTCTAAAGATGAAAATAATTTTTAATTTGTATGTGGGTTTAAAGCGTTAATGGTTTAAAGATTCAATACTTTAAAATTTGAAGTGGTAACACGTTAATGCTTTAATAAAGTAAAATCACCTTCTAAACAGTGAAGAAGGTGATTGTAATTTCAAATTGATTCTCTGTATTGTAAACCTGGAGATAGCCTCCAAAGCTTTCGGCAATTCTGCGAATACTTTCCAATCCGATTTTATAGCTTTCTACAGATGGGGTTTCTTCCTTTTTTTCATTACTCTGCTTTAAAACTAAATGGTGGTTATGAGAGTAAACCTTTAAATAAACAGGACTTCCTTCCTTGGCATATTTGTGAATATTAGAAATCAGGTTATCGGAAATACGCTGAAAATCCTGAATACAGTATTCTCCCTGAAAGGAAGGACATTCTTCCATATCAATATGGCAGGGATAATCCTCTCCCAACAATTCTTCAAAATCATAGGCCAGCTGTTCGATTAAAAATCTTCCGTCTTCTATAAAAATCAGCTTTCGCTCGGAGCGGTCTAACAGCTGGTTAGTCAGCAGCTTGATCTGGGCGGCTTTTTTGCCTACCAGAGTAAGATAATCTTTCACCTCGGCAGGATAATCAGAAGAATTTTTTAGCAAATATTCCGTGTAAGACATAATAGAGGTCAGAGGAGTTCTGATATCGTGGGAAAGGGAGCGTATTAAAGCCTCTCTTTCATTTTTCATATCACTTTCTCTTTCTTTTAATTCCCGTTCTACTCTTGCCAGATAATTGATACTTTCTGCCAGCTTGGTAAGCTCGTTATTTCCTTCAATAGGAACGTGGTGCTCCATATGGTTGGTACGAAGCATTTCCACACCCTCGATAATATCCTCCAAATACAAAAGCTTTTGTCCTGTAAGAAACAAAAAGAGGAACACAAATAAAAATACGGTTACCCCCAGACTGATACTGCCAATCCAGGGGGTAATATTAATAATCTGCATGGTAATTTCATAAGAGTTAAAGCCTTGTCTGGTGTAATGAGAGGTAAGCAGAGCACGTACTGCAATAGTTACCAGACTATAAAAAACACCGGAAATGGCAGCGGAAAGACAAAGCGTACTCAGCATTTCCTGAGAAAGCTTTTTATATTTTGAATGACTTCTTTTAATCGACATAATAACCTCTGCCCCAAGCGGTCTTAATATATTTGGGGTTACGTGAATCATCTCCCAGTTTTTTGCGGATGTTTTTAATATGTACCATAATGGCGCTGTCCCCTACAGCTTCTTCGGCCCAGATACTTTCATAAATGTTATCCAGGGAATAGATTTTCTTTTTGTGAGTAACTAAAAGCTCGATGATTTTGTACTCTGTATAGGTAAGAGGAATCATTTCTTCATTTTTCATAATGGACTTGGAATTTAAGTCCAGCATAAGATCCTGAAAGGGAAGAAGAAAGTCTGAGCTACGGGATTCCGGTGCCTGGGATAAGCTGCCGCTGCTTCTTCTTAAAATAGCCTTGATTCTCATCAGTAATTCTCCGTTAGAAAAAGGCTTGATAATATAATCATCTCCACCGGTAGAAAAGCCCATGATCTTATCACTTTCCCTGGAATAGGCGGTCAGAAATATAATCGGTGTCTGCGTGGTTTTTCGTAATTCGCAAGCCGCTTCAAAACCGGTCATTTCAGGCATGTTAACATCCAGAATAAAAAGATCCACATCCTCATCAGAAAGCTCCAGAGCTTCCCTTCCGTTGGTAGCCTCGATTACATGGTAACCATCCCCGGTTAAAAGCATTTTTAAAATACTTCTGATTTCATTTTCATCATCTGCTATTAAAATACATTTCTTATTATTTTTCATACTTCACCTTTTCTTTTGCAGCTATCAATTGTTATAATAATTATACACTAAAAAAGAGGTAGATGCTATGCAGATTAAATTTTTAAGGATTAAAAATTTTAAATCTATCCGTGAGATGGAAATTGATCATATTGAAAACTGCCTGATTCTGGTAGGAAAGAATAATACGGGAAAAACAGTTGTACTTGATGCTATTCGTACCATTGCCGGTAATTATGCGGTAAAAGAAACAGATTTTAATGAAAAAAAGCAGAATATCCGGTTTGATATTGTATTGGAAATCACAAAAGAGGATTTACATCAATTTCATAATTACGGAAGAGTCAGCAGTAAAAAAACATATGAAATCTGGCTGGAGGAATTCCGGAACCGTTTGCCCTGCTATCAGGCCGGTGTATTGTCTTTTTCCTGTATTATTAATCAGAAAGGGAGAGTACGCTATGATGATGGAGTGGAAAAGCATAACCCATATCTTTTGGAAATCTTACCTAAAATCTATGGAATCGATACGGCAAGGAAGATAGAAAATTTTCAGGAGGATTTTTTTGTCTGGGGACAGTCAGAGGAAATTTTGCGGCTTCGTTCCAATATCTGTATTTTTGATGCTGCAAAAAAATGCAACAGATGCTTTCAGTGTATTGGTTTAATTACGCAGAAAAAACCGCAGGAAATGTCGGTGCAGGAAACAGCACTTTTGTTGGAATATAAAATGTATCAGCTGAATTTTCAGGAAATGTGCTCCAGGATTAATAGAAAATATAAGAAAAATGGCGGTGTGGAGGAAATCAGCTTTAAGATGGATTGTGACTGGAACAGACTGCTGTCGATAAAGGCAGAGGCCGGTCATACAAGGCTGGGACATAAAGGACCTGTGGAGCAGCTGGGAAACGGTATGAGAAGTATTTATATGTTGTCATTACTGGAGGCCTATATTGAAGAGGAAAAGCAGATTCCCAGTATTATTATCGTGGAATATCCGGAATTATTCTTACATCCCTCACTGCAGAAAACTGCCAGCAAAATTTTGTATCATTTGTCGAAAAAGAATCAGGTGATTTTTACCACCCATTCTCCCCACATGGTGGTAAATTTTGCCAGAGGACAGATTTGCCAGGTAATACTGGAGGAAGAAGGAACCTCCATCGCCAACCAGAGGGCAGGAATTGATGATATTTTAAATGATTTGGGCTACAGTGCCAACGATCTGATGAATGTGGATTTTGTATTTATCGTAGAAGGAAAACAGGACAAAAACCGATTTCCCCTGCTTTTGGAAAAATATTATGCAGATGTGAGAAAGGAAAGCGGAGAGCTTTCGCGAATTTCCATCATTACCACTAACAGCTGTACCAATATTAAGACCTATGCCAATTTAAAATATATGAATCAGCTGTATCTTAGAGATCAGTTTTTAATGATCAGGGACAGCGACGGTAAAAATCCGGACAAGCTGGCTGATCAGCTGTGCAGCTATTACAGCGACAGAAATCTTCAGGATATAGATAAGCTGCCCAGAGTAAAAAGAGAAAATGTACTTATATTAAAGTATTATTCCTTTGAAAATTATTTTTTAAACCCTAAGGTTATGGTTCAGTTAGGTATTGTTAAAAGTGAAGAACAGTTTTGGAAAATCCTGTGGTCTAAATGGAATAAATACTTATATAAGATCCAAAGCGGAAAGCATTTTCAGGAGGTTTTAAATAAGAGGATAGAGTCAGTCCGTGATTTGCAGGAAAACTTTGAGGAGTTTAAGATTTATATGAGAGGCCATAATCTGTATGATATTTTTTACGGCAGATTTAAAGAACAGGAAAGGGAGCTGCTTAGAAGATACCTGGAGCTGGCACCCAGAGAAGATTTTGCGGATATTTTAGAGCATATAGATTCCTTTATTTATTTTAACAGCAGAAAAATAGAATAAAATTAATAGTAACGGAAGGCTGAAGGCTGGACTGTGATAAAAATCCTGTAAAAACTGGGATTTACTATGAAAAACTACAAGATTTCGTTGACCTTGTAGTTTTCCTTTGTTATAATCGGTTTAGTGAGTAAAAGTGTTAAAGTGTTAAAATTTTAAAACAGAAGGTGAGAAGAGATGCCCATTACAGAATTTTTAGAGAGAAATGCTTCAGATTTTCCCAATGATGTATGTCTGGTAGAGATTAATCCGGAGATTAAGGAAAACCGTAGAGTCAGCTGGAAAGAGTTTGAATTAATTGAACCCAATCCGAAAACCAGCTATCGCAGAGAAATTACCTGGAGCGTTTTTAATGAGAAAGCCAACCGCTTTGCCAATCTTTTGATTGCCAGGGGAATACGAAAAGGTGACAAGGTAGCGATTTTAATGATGAATGGCCTGGAATGGCTGCCTATTTATTTTGGAATATTGAAAACAGGAGCCTTGGCAGTACCTTTAAATTTCAGGTATTCAGCAGAAGAAATTGAATATTGTGTAAATCTGGCAGAGGTACAGGTGCTGGTATTCAGTGAAGCCTTTATCAGCCGTGTGAAGGAAATAGAAGAAAGAATCAGTAAGGGAAGGTTGTTAATCTATGTAGGAGAAGGATGTCCCGAGTTTGCAGATGATTATCATTATATGTCAGCTAATTGCTCCAGCCAGGCTCCAAGGATGGTTTTATCTGATGATGATGATGCAGCAATTTACTTTTCTTCAGGAACTACAGGCTTTCCCAAGGCCATTCTTCATAAGCACAGAAGTCTGGTTCACTCCTGTATGGTGGAGCAGAATCATCATGGGCAGACAAAGGAGGATGTATTTCTTTGTATCCCTCCTCTTTATCATACAGGTGCAAAAATGCACTGGTTCGGAAGTCTGTTGTCCGGCGGCAAGGCAGTATTGTTAAAGGGAACAAGACCGGAATTTATTTTAGAAGCAGTATCTAGGGAAAAATGCAGTATTGTGTGGCTTTTGGTACCCTGGGCTCAGGATTTACTGGAGGCTATTGAGAGTAAGACTGTGGATTTAAAGGATTATGACTTGAAATCCTGGCGCCTGATGCATATCGGAGCACAGCCGGTACCCAGAAGTCTGATTCAAAAATGGCAGGAATTATTCCCCCATCATTTATATGATACCAACTATGGTCTGTCAGAATCCATCGGACCAGGTTGCGTACATTTGGGAGTAGAAAACATTCACAAGGTAGGAGCCATCGGAAAGCCGGGATATGGCTGGCAGGTGAAGATTGTGGATGAAAACAGAAATGAGGTAGAAAAAGGACAGGTAGGAGAGCTGGCTGTAAAGGGCCCCGGTGTTATGACCTGTTATTACCGGGATGAAAAGGCCACGGCAGAGGTACTTCAGGATGGCTGGTTATTTACGGGGGATATGGCCAAGGAAGATGAAGATGGCTTTATTTTCCTGGTAGACCGCAAAAAGGACGTTATTATCAGTGGAGGAGAAAATCTCTATCCGGTACAGATTGAGGACTTTATCAGAACTAATGAAAAGGTACATGATGTGGCAGTTATTGGTTTGAAGGACAAGCGTTTAGGAGAAATTGCGGCAGCTATTATTGAGGTGAAGGAAGGCTTATGGATGACAAAGGAAGAGGTGGATGAATTCTGTCTGGAGCTTCCCCGTTATAAGCGTCCTCATCAGGTTATTTTTGCAAGGATTCCTAGAAATCCCACCGGTAAAATTGAAAAGCCGAAGCTAAGAGAAAAATACGGTACCATGGATCTGATTTCAGAGCAGACCACGGCATAAAAAAGTACATCGAATAAAGATACATAAAACAGATTAAGGGAAAGGATACTTTATGAGCAAAACAAAGATCATGTTAGGCAATGAAGCTATTGCCAGAGGAGCCTATGAGGCAGGAGTAAAGGTGTCAGCAGCCTATCCGGGAACACCAAGTACAGAAATTAGTGAAAATATTGTGAATTATCCGGAGATTTACGCAGAGTGGTCTCCCAATGAAAAGGTGGCCATGGAGGTAGCCATTGGAGCATCCATCAGTGGTGTAAGAGCTATGGCATCCATGAAGCATGTAGGTGTGAATGTAGCCAGCGATCCTTTATATACCATTTCTTACAGCGGAGTAAACGGAGGTCTGGTTCTTGTGGCTGCAGATGATCCGGGCTTATATTCTTCACAAAATGAGCAGGATACCCGTTGTGTGGCAAGAGCAGCCATGGTACCGGTATTGGAGCCTTCAGACTCCCAGGAAGCTAAGGATTTTGTAAAATATGCCTTTGAGCTTTCTGAAAAATATGATACACCCATGATTGTAAGAACTACTACCCGTTTATCTCATTCCCAGGGACCTGTTACCATGGAAGACAGAGAGGAAAGAGAAGACATTCCTTATGAAAGAAATATAACAAAATACGTTATGATGCCTGCCATGGCAAAGGGACGCCACGTTTACGTGGAAGAGCGTTTAAAGAAAATGGCGGAGGAAGGCTGTGAAATGCCTGTGAACAGGCTGGAAATGGGTGATACAAAAATTGGTTTTATTACCAGCGGTATTGCCTATCAGTATGTAAAAGAAGCA
>JAFYWD010000203.1 GCA_017558205.1 Lachnospiraceae bacterium
AGGAGGCAGGACTGCAGGAAGTATCAGGAAATGATGCGGTGCTCCAAGAAGAGGTGACTGAAGCTGCAGTAGAGGAATTGGTACCTATTACAGAAGTATTGTCTGAAGAAAATTCAGAACAGTGTTTTTCTGATATACAGGTTACTTTTTCCGGATATGATGTGGAGGCTCAGGTAACCTTTGCTTATCCGGGCGGGGAAGAGAATGGCTCCTACGAGGTCTATCTGGAACAATATGATAAGGATGATAATTATCTTTGTGCCAAGTCACTGGGAGGTGTTTTCGGAACAGAGCCTGCTACCTATCTATTATCTTGCTCAAATACTGCTTTACATAAGGATACCTCGTATTTGTGTTTTAAGGTAGAGATTGGTGAAGATACCTATACCTCTGAAATTATCACAAGACCGGATAAACGTCCACAGGTTACATTTGAAGCCGAACAGATGAGTGTAGGGAGCGGTATGGTGGCCTATAAATTGTCTTATACGGGAAATATGGAGTTGGCAGAAGGAAAATATCAAGGGATACAAGTGGAGTTCAACGTAGGTACAGAGGATAACCCGGACAGCTGGTCTGTCAAACAGGGAAGTGTTCTTTATTTTTGGGAAAATTCCAAAACCTGTGATGAGAGCTTTACCTACTTAGAGCCTTCTACCACATATTGGGGAGAACTGATTTTTTATGTAGAAGCTTTTGATGAAAAAATAGGAACATTAACTCGAGTAATGGAGCAAAAGGTACCGATTTCTTCTTTTACAACAAAAGAAAATGTAACCTATGATATAACAGAAATTTTCCCGGATGAAGCTTTTCGCAATATTGTTACAAGAAGCATTGTGGGAGAGAATGTGGTAGATAATCAGGTTACCCGTCAGATGCTGGAGAGTGTTGAAAATATTTGGGGAAGAAGAAACAGCTATGAGGATGCTGCTGTAAAGGAACTTACCGGAATTGAATACCTTACGGAATTAATTTCCATAAACCTGGATTACCATGAAGTAGAAGATATTACAGAGATTGACTGGTCTAAATTTCTCAGACTTCAGACCTTATCCTTTAAAGGAAATGAGTTGACAAAGCTTCCGGATTTATCGGCTAATGATGAATTGACAAGCTGTTATTTTGCGGAAAACAAATTACCGGAGGATGAAATAAAGAAAGCCGGGGAAAAATTACCGACTGATATAGATATAAATTCTAATACTTTTTCTAATCAGAGAACCAACGGATTAAAGCTAATAACAGAAGATACTTATTATATGAGGGGAACTGAAACAGATCTTTATATAGTGCCTACCGGATTTAAAACAGGCTTAGCATATACGTTTAAGTTCTATATTAATGATACTGAGGTTACCTTTAATAGAATATCCGAATATGATTCAATATATAAATTAATGGGTACCTCCTATCCGGAGGGTGAATACCGGCTGAAGGCAGAGTTCTATATTCAGGGAGAAAAGGCAGAAGAGACTGTCCATGACTTTTCTATTAAGAAGCAAGAGGTTTTTGCTTCTGAAATGCCCTATTATATGGGGGGAGACAGAGTAGATTCTCAAGGACTGAGTATTGCTGTCTACAGTCAAAAGGAATGGAATGAAGTAGAGAAGATATATTTAGTAAATGATGCGGGAAAAGTTTACGCTGAAAGTACCTATGTTAATACTAATAGCTATAATTCTGACCCCAGATATCAGATTTTATGGGAATATTGCAACTATTACCTGGAAACAGAACAGGAAATTTTAAATATCAACAGTTATCTTGCACCTACATATAATTATATTCCTGCAGGCTCCTATCATTTGGAAATAAGCTTTATAGATGGTACTACGGAGATGGTTCATGATATGGTAATGGTTACCGAGAGAGAGGAAGAAGTAATATCCTCCTGCTACGTACCGTCTGAATATGATCAAACCGGAGAATATATTTATGTAACCATGACAGGTAATAATATTGATCCGAAAACATTAAGCTATAGAATAGAACAGCGTGGAGTTACCTATGGCTTGTCTTACGTGAATTATAAGAAAACAGGTAATGGAGTAGTAGCAAAGCTAAAAAAAGAAGGCTGGATCAAGCTGGCGGATAACTATGACAGTACATTTATTATAGAGGGAGCCAACGAAGCAACGAAAGTAAGCAGTGTACAGACGATTAATTCTGATATTTATTATGTTGCTTATAATCCCACAAAGGATAGGGTAGAGGCAGCTTTTGCGGCAGCTATGGAGGCGGACGGAAAAACAGTCAATGTTTCCCTTCGAAAAGAGGGATATGTGGAAGTAATTGCCAGCGGAAGTGCAGTAATATCAGGAGGTTTGGCAAGCATAGAATTCAAAGATTTTGCCATGACCAATGGAAATTATTTCATGGATTTCACCATTGACGGAAAAGAATATACCAAATTGGTAAATATCTGGAATATTATAACATACAATACCTACCCGGAGTCTGTGCAGGAGGAGGACCGGCTTCCGTCAGGTCAGGAAACCCTGGCAGTAAATAATGACAAATTTATTATCAATTATGAGTATGGTTCCTGGAAGGATGAAAATACCCTGCAATTTATGGTGGCTACAACTGCTACCGGTAAAAATGATAAATATACGGTGATTTTAACAGAGCCTGATGGAGTACAAATTCAGGGATTAACAACAACTATTGCCCAGAAAAGCAGTTATAATATTTATCTTGATGTTACAGGCTTAAAATACCAGGATGCACCTAAGAAATTTTATTATAAAATAGTTCATAATACTTTGGGAGAACCCTATGAGTCTGATGGAACTGCTCCTTATTTCAGAAATGAATACGGAAATTATAAAGAGTTTTATTACTCCTGGTTCAGCTACCTGCTTCAGAATCAAAGCTGTATCGGTATCGATATGGCAAGGGCAGCATTGCCGGTTACCGTTAACCTGTACAGACCTTATCAGACTGAGCCGGTAAAAACAATAGAGATTACAAGCAAAAGCCAGCTTACAGGAAGAGATTATTATTTTACAAGAGCTTTTTGTGAAAGTCTTCCGGGGCAGGATGATATTTACGATATTATATGTATTGATGCCAATAATAGAGTGGGTGCATGGACAGAAAGAACAATCAGTTATCAAAGGGGAGTAGGCTGGGATTATACCCTGGATAAAACAGAGCTTTATTTTGATGACGTTGAAAAAGAAACAGCAATCATAACTGTTACGGATAATAAACAAAGTCCTGCCTTTAAATCCTCCAACACAGAGGTAGTTACCGTAAAGGCAGATCCTAATGATCCTAATCGGGGAATTATTACTGCGGTAGGAAGCGGATTTGCAGAGATTGTTATTTCAGCTGATAATATTACAAGACATATTACAGTATCCGTAAATCGCAGATTTGCCATAGAAGCTGTAGAATTAAATTACAGTGCAATTAAGCTTACCTCCGGAGAGGAAGCAGAGATTATTGCTTCTGTATTACCGGTACAGGCTCAGACAGAAAAATATATATGGTCCTTTACCATGGAAAATGCAGCTGAGGCTGTTGAGTTTTTACCAAACGAAGAACTGGGAACAGTTGTTGTAAAGGCTAAGAATCTTGCTGCAGGTACTGCTACTTTAGTAGCAACGTTAACCAATACGGAGACTCAGCAGAGTATCAGCAGTGAACCTTGTGTGATTACGGTAGGTAATACTTTTACGGATGAGCAGCAAAGAGAGCTTGTTCAGTCAGCAGGAACAAAATATGTATTATTAAATACTTATACAAAGTCAGCTGCCACCTTAACTGATGTACAGGCACCGACAGGCTGGACCTGGGTGGATAACAGCATAAAATTACAGGCAGAGGATACCAATCCTATTCAGTATTTTGCTGCCACTTATCAGCAGGAGGGATATGAACCATTTACAGCCATGCTTCCCGTAGCAGTATCCCGGCTGACGGCAGTTTCTGTTACCGGAGCTTCTACTGTTTCGGGAAACGGACAGAGCAGCTATCAGGCAGTAGGAATTTATAAGGGATATCAGCCGGAAGGCGAAGAGTATGCAGCTGCTCTTTCTTATCAATGGAGTGTAACAGGAAAACCTTCAGTAGCTAAAATCGTATCTGATACTTCTGACAAAGTAAATGTAATGATCAGGGCCGATGAGGTGGAAAAGAAGGTATCCCAGACTCTCAGTCTGGCAGCTTCCGTTGGCGGAAAGGACTTTAAAGCATCCCTGAAGCTGAATATTATTCCTTCCTCCAGTGCAGACAGTATTGAAATTAAGGCAGCTTCAGAGCAGCCTGCTACGGCAATTCCCGGTGCACTTGAAAATTACGGAGGAAAGCTTACAGAAATTACTGTTGATAACAGTATTATCAGTAACGAAAAGAACAAAGAACAAAATACCCTGAGACTGGATGCTGTTGCCTATGCGGGAGGAATAAAGACAGAACCTGCCAAAGGCTTTAAATGGATCAGCTCTGATGCTTCTGTGATCGCAGTAAAAGCAGAGTCGGGAAATACCGGTGCAGTACTGACATTTAAGAAGCCGGGAAGTGCAGTTCTTTCTGTAACCGCACAGGATGACGGAAAATTTGTACAGGAGATTTTAGTAACTGTTAAAGATTATGCTCCTGTATTGGAAAATAATAAGATTGCTCTTGATTACTATGCAAAATCAGGTGTTGTGCTTCCTATGAAGGTGGCAGAAGAAAACAGGATTACCGCAGTTCAGGTGTTGGAACAGGATTCGTCCACAAAAGCATGGCAGGAATCTGAAAAGCTTATGGTAGATAATACCCGGGCAGCAGAAGGTATTTTTGCCTTAAAGACTAAGCAGGGTTATCAGCCTGCAGGAAATCAGAGTATAAAGGTACAATTTAAGGTTACCACAGACAAAATGGTAAAAGACCTTCCGGCTACCATTGCCTTAAATGTAAAAACAAAGCCTACAGCAAGCTTGAAGGTATTTTCCAAGGCTAATTTATTCTATAAGAATGCAGTGGCAATATATCAGCTGTCTTCCAAATATGAGATTGAAAGTGTGGAAGATATTACAGGACGTGAAAGTACGGCAGAAGGCTTCCGGCTGGCTGAAAGCTATTCTCCGGCAACCGGAAAGATTTTACTTGATACAAGAGGAACCTTGAATGAAGATAATCTATCTGCCTTTAAAGCAAAAAAATCTCCCTTATGTCAGGTAACTTTAAAGGTAAATTTTGCAGGTTATACTGATGAAGCAGATCAGATTATTACGGTAACAGTGGCTGCAGAGGATAAAAAGCCCTCCTTGAAGCTGAACGATGTTACTGTTTTTGAAGGCGTGGGAGAAAGTACTACCGGGGTTTTTGATACCAAGGCAAAAACTGCTTATGTTTTGGATAGTTCCTATGGTATTACTTCATCAACTGACGGTGTACAATTGGAAAAGACAGAGGAAGGAAAGATTCAGGTAAGTTATCTGAAGAATAAAAACATCAGCTATAAGGCGGAGCTGACTTCCTCCAGATGGACACAGCCCTTACCTTTGAAAGGAAAAATCAGTGTAAATGCACCCGGTAAACTGGAGATGGTGTTAGAAAACAGCAAGGTTATTCTTAATAAGGAATATAATATCCAGAAGCAGGGAAAACTGGAAATACCGGTAGGTGTGAAAAATAACAGCACAATAATTGAAAAGGTAACTTATCAGATTGATAAGAACAACAGAGCACTTTTTGATAAAGGATATTTATACCTGACCTTCAGTCAGACGGAACAAAAGCTGTATTTAGGTCTGAATAAAGGAATGGGAGAGGATATTAAAGCAGGTACTTATAAAGTTAATCTGATTGGTCATGTTGAATATGGAAATAATTCCTCCCTATATTCTTTAAAAGCAACGACACTTACCATTACAATCAGTGATAAAGCTCCTACGGTAGCGCTCAAGGCATCAGGAAGTATTGATTTAGTACGAAGAGCAGCTACAGCCATTATTTATACACCAACCTTTAAAAATGTTACAGCAAAGGCAAAAAGTGTTACCTTAAGCGGTGCCTATGCAGAATATTTTACTGCAAGTGTAGAGTATGGTAAGATAGTAGTACGTGCAGTAGAGGGTAAGGCTATGAGTACCAAGCTTAGTTATCCCGTAAAAATAGAGCTTACCTTAGATAATGGAGCAAGGTTGTCTCCCATAGAGGTGAAAATCAAGCCGGTAAATAAGCTGCCTAAGGTAACAGCAGAGCTTACTAAGGCTACTCTGTACAAAGCCTATAGTGGAGAGCTTTCCTTTAAGGTAAAGACAGGAAACGATATTGTGGAAATCAGCGGTATTCGACCTGTTGCAGATAAAAACAGCAAATGTTTCGATATTCGGGGAATCGGGTCAGAAGTGACAGTTACGTTAAATGAGGAAGCTAAGAAAATGAAGCCCGGTAATTATACCATTTCATACATAGTAGATATCAAGGATGCTGCTTATGATGTGAAGCCTACCACATTAAAGCTTACGGTAACGGTAAAATAGACAAAAATATTCTTGATGCAGGCTCTGTAATTTCTTGTAGAATTACGGAGCTTTGCATTCAGAGAAATAATGCCTTGGGTAACGAAGAAAAAAGTTGATATTTTTTGTCCAGTATATTATGATAGAGATAATTCTTGCAAAAGAATAAGATTTTTTACGAAAAATAGCATGATAGCCATAGAATGACGAGTTTTGTCGAAAGAAAAGAAATGCAGGATAGGTCATAATGGAGTTTAATATATATAGAACAAGGTAATGGTTTGATTTATACAAAACAGCTGGTGCAACTTTAACCGTAGCTATAATTTGGAAAGGGGATGAAGAGATGGATTATAAGAAGCAAGGAGAAAATCAATGCATGGAGAAGGCCTTCAAACGGAAGATGCAGGCTATCCTGGGAACGGTTATACTTCTCTTGATCTTAATTATACTGGGTGTAATGAATATTAATTATCAGGACACCAAAATGACAAACCTGATAGGAAAACAGGAAAAGTTGAATATGGCTGAAACCGCCCATTATCGCTGGGCCATGAATTTAAGTCAGGCTATGTTAAATAAAACAGAGTTTACCGGAGAGCATGATGAAACCAAGTGTGATTTTGGTATTTACCTTTATGGAGAAGACGTGGTAGGAAACCCTTCCATGGAGGAATTTTATGAAAATGTAGAGCCGGTACATAAAAAGCTTCATCAATCTGCCAGGGGAATTATCGAACTGAATAAGACGGATAAGAAAGCGGCCATGGAAGAGTGGAATAATACGATTTTACCTTCTATTACCACGTTAATTAACATGTTAGAGGAAGAAATTTCCAATGCAGAACAGGGGGTAATCCATGTTCATAATATGCTTCTTGTCTATTATGGTTTAATGATTCTTACCACAGTAGCTACAGTGCTTGTTATTTTTTATAATATTTTTAAAACATATAATTACGTGGAAGAAGATATTGTTAAACCCATTATGGATATTAAAAGTGAAGCCCATAGGCTGTCTGAGGGACAGCTTACCCTGGAATTTCACGTGAAGACAGAAAACGAACTGTTGGATTTGGCCGGTTCCCTGGAGGGTGCAGTATCAGAAATAAAAAAATATATTTCTGCCGTAGAATATGGAATGGCAGCCTTTTCGGAGGGAGATTTTACCACAGAATGTCCCATTGAGTTTAAAGGAGACTTTAAACCTATCCAAACAAGTATTGAAAGCTTCCAGGAGAAAATAAATAAAGCTTTGTTGGAAATTGGAAGAGTGGCACACTTGGTAGGAGGAAAGGCAGAGGATATTGCTCTGGGAGCTACGGAGCTGGCTCAGGGAGCAGAATATCAGGCCAATAGTGTGGTGGAATTATCTGAGATTGTAGAAGAAGTGAAGCAGCAGATCATTAATAGTGCAGACTATGCTAAGAAGGCAGATTCCTATGGTTTACAGACAGGGGAAACCATAGAGAAAAGCAGTCAGGAAATGGTACAGCTGGTACAGGCCATTGAAAAAATCGGAAATGTGTCAACTGATATTAGTAATATTATTAAGACCATTGATGAAATTTCCTCTCAGACCAATCTTTTAGCCTTAAATGCATCTATTGAAGCAGCAAGAGCAGGAGAAGCTGGAAGAGGCTTTGCGGTAGTAGCAGATGAAATAGGTAAGCTGGCAAAACAGTCGGCAGAGGCATCCCAGGATATTGCACGGCTAATTAACCAGTCTTTGGTTTATATCGAAGACGGACAGTCTTATGCAAAACAGATGGACAGCGGTTTTGGAATTGTGGCAGACAGCTCGCATAAAATCCTTAAAATGGTAGGTCAGATTGCTAATGAGTCTCAGGAAGAGGCAGAAGCAGTAGAACGAATTTCTGATAATATTACCAGAATTTCTAATATCGTATCTACTAATTTAGCGACCTCAGAGGAAAGCTCAGCTACCGGTCAGGAGTTAAATACCCAGTCTGCTAATTTAAGTGCTCTTTTAAGTCAGTTTAAATTTAAGGAAGTATAATTGATAGATTTGAAAACAGAAGTAATTTACTGCCGGTATCGGAGATATTCCGATACCGGCAGTTTGGGTATAAGGAAGAAGTTAAGAATCAGGAAATATTTTTCAGTTTTTAAAAGCTATAGTAAAATTGATAAAAATATAGTAAAGTATAAAAAATAGTAAACCAAGGGGATAGGGGATACAAAAATGTATTATTTTTTAAGAGGAAAAGAACTGTGGGGAATGAAAAAGCATTTTCTTTTCTCGTTCATTATCATGGGATTTGTATATTTAATATCAGGGTCCTTAGAAGTCCAAGCAAAGGAAAGAGTTTTAAAAGTAGGGTATTCAGACAGTAATCCTATTTTTGAGGATGAGCAGGGAAATCACAGCGGTTACGGAGTGGCATATCTGGAAGAAATTGCTAAATATACCGGTTGGGAATACGAGTATATTGCTGATACATGGGAAAACTGTATGTCCAGGCTGGAAAAAGGGGAACTGGATTTATTGATAATGGCCCATCATGATTCTGACCGCGAAAAACGTTTTCTGTTTTCCGATCTTTCCATGGGATATGATTATCCCATTTTATATACAACTACAGATAGTGAAATTTTTTACCAGGATTATCAGTCCTTTGAAGGGTGCCGAATTGGAGTATCTGCAGAGACATCCTTCGAAAATATCCTGAAGGAATATCTGAAGGAATTAAAATTAAACTGTAAGTTGGTTCTTTTTTCTACAGAGCAAAAGGCAAAGGAAGCCATGCTGCGAGGCGAGATTGAAATTATGGTCTCCAGTGTCTGTGTTCCCCAGACGGATGTAAAGATGATTGACCGGTTTGGGGCAGCACCCGGCTATATTATTACCTGCTTACAAAATGAAATTCTGATGGATGAAATTAACAGTGTAATGCAAAAAATAAGAATCTATACTCCTAATCTGGAGGAGATTCTGATGCGTACTTATTATAATGTATCCATGGATATTACCAATTTGTATCTTACAAGACAGGAGCAGCAGTACATAGATACGGTAGGTCCTATCCTGATTAAGGGCTTTGAAAATCATAAGCCTTTTGGCTATACAGATGAAAATGGAGAGTTCCGAGGGATTTTAGTAGATTATCTGAATCATCTTGGTAAATTGAGTGGTTTGGAATTTGTCTACGAAGGAACAGAGTACTCTGAACTTGACGCGACACTTTCCACGATACAGAAGGATAAGTTTGGGATTTTTTTAGTCGGAGATACAGAAATAGACCCGGAAAATGATTTATACAGGACTAATTCTTTGTTTGAAACTTCCTTGGCTTATATCAGAAGAAAAGGTAACTATGTGGCAAAGTATGATAAGCATATATTTGCAGTCAGTTCAGATATAGGATATGTCAAAGAATTGCTGTTAGCTACTAATGGAGAATCAGAGGTACTTTTTTTTGAAGATGCCAAAGAGTGTATGGAGGCAGTGCTGCAAGGAAAAGCAGAGATGGCAATCCTTAGTGACCGTATAGCAGAGTATTGGCTGCAAAAGCCTGTTTATAATAATAAACTGACCAGAATTGCGGGAAGTGGAGCTTATGTCTATGATATATGCCTTTATGTACCACAGGAGCATAAAGAATTAATCAGTATTCTCGACAAAACCCTGGAGCATATCAGTGAAACAGAAAGAAGATACTTATTGGATAATTTCAGTTTATCCCATGATTATACCCAGAGTTTGGAAGATATGATTTATGAACATAATGATGTGATTATTGTATTTTCTGTTCTGGCTACGGTAATTTTGGGCTTGGGAGTTCATTTTATACGCTTTAGAATAAAGACTAAGGATAAGGAGGCTTTTCAGCTAAAAGAGCAGATTGAACGAACCAAGAAGATTTTTCAAATTGTATCTGAGCATTCCAATCGTACTCTTTATGCCTATGATTTGGAGAGTAGAACTACTACCCCCTGGGATGAGGAAAGTAAGAAAAAGGATATTCTGGGGCATGTTTATGCGAAGCAATATTCGGACGAGAATCTGGAGCAGAATGAAGGTATTTTTGATGAGCAAAAGGATACAGTTAAAGCTTTTTTTGGGGATATTCATGGTGGAGTTCCTACAGGGGAAATGAATCTCCGGGTTAGATTACAGGATAAACAAATTCGCTGGTTTCATTTTAAGTATTCCAGCATTTTTCATCAGGAAAAGCCGGTATCGGCTGTCATTTCGGCGGTGGA
>JAFYWD010000204.1 GCA_017558205.1 Lachnospiraceae bacterium
GGAGCCGGAACTACCATAGATAATGCCAGAGCTAAGGCCAGAATTTTTTTGCCAAATTTTCTTAGCATATGGTTTCTCCCTTCTTTTGCCCCGTATGGATATTTGCTGTATCTGCAAATTCCATCAGGTTATTTTTTTGCAACTTATATTCTAACACCTACACTGATAATTGTGAACTATTTATTAACAAAAAATGACATTTTTTTTGTCTAAATTTGGGAATAAGATAAGAGATAGATAATAATAAAGTAGATAATAATAGATAAAACTGACTAATAGAATAAGAGCATTGCCCATATATAATTAGTGATTATGTATGAGTAATGCTCTTTATTAATCTACAAAGAATATTCCTTTATCAATTGCATAATGGTAGGAATGGAGTTCATCTGTCCGCTGGCATTCATCTTTTCGATATAAAGATGTCTGTTTTCGTATAATTCACAGATTTTTTCTGTTAGAATATCGCAGTCCAGATAATCCTCTCTCAGTACGATACTAAAGCCCTGTTCTTCAAAGGAGCGTCCGTTTAAAATCTGGTCTCCGCGACTGCCTGCCTGAAGAGGAATCAGAAGATTAGGCTTTTTTAAAGCAAGAATTTCACAGATGGCATTGGCGCCGGCTCTTGATACTACCAAATCAGCCATGGCAAAAACATCCTTTAATTCTGACTTCAGATATTCAAACTGCTTGTAGCCGGGAACGGAAAGCATCAGATTATCCACCTTATCCTTTCCACAGATATGAACTACCTGGAATTTCTCCAAGAGCTTGGGCAGGGCTTCACGGACCATGATGTTGATGCTGGTGGCACCCTGGGAACCGCCGATAATCATAATAACAGGCTTATTGGCAGAGAAGGAGCAAAGCTCCAGTGCCGCTAATTTATTTCCCTTTGTAAGCTCCTGACGGATGGGGGAGCCTGTAAGTACAGCCTTTCCCTCCGGCAGTCCCTTTAAGGTTTCAGGAAAATTACAGCAAACCTTGGTGGCAACGGGAATACAGAGCTTATTAGCCAGTCCCGGTGTCATATCTGATTCATGAATAATGCAGGGAATTTTTAAAGAGGCTGCTGCACGTACAACGGGTACAGATACAAAACCGCCCTTGGAAAAAACAATCTGCGGCTGTATTTCTTTCAAAAGCTGCAGAGCCTGACGATAGCCCTTCATTACCCGAAAGGGATCAGAAAAATTTTTCAAATCAAAGTATCTGCGGAATTTTCCGGTGGAAATTCCGTAATAGGGAATCTCGAAATCCTCAATTAATCTTTTTTCAATTCCGTCATAGGAGCCGATATAGGAAGCCTCATACCCTTCTTCTTTCAGAAAGGGCAGCAGAGCAATATTAGGTGTCACATGTCCGGCGGTACCGCCGCCTGTCAGAATTATTTTTTTTCCCATAGTATCATCCTTCCTGGTTAATACATATTTATTCGTATAACTAAAAATTACTACAAGAAGTATAGCAGAAAAAAACCGCTCTTTCCATAACTGTTTTCAGGGAAGGTTGTTGATAAATAACGAATGTTGCGATGGATAGATTCGCCGGCATATTGTTGTCAGAAGGAAATTTTTCTATACTATTAGCAAAGAAAATGAAATGGGAGGAAGGAAAATAATGAATGATGCAATTATAAATCCCTGGATATTTTATATGGGGATTATATTTTTCTTTTGCAGCAGTATGGGTATTCAGGTAGCGCTGGCATGTTATCTTTTGAAAGCGGAAAGAGAAGCAAGACAATTGGAGGAAGGCAATCCCGTAATTTTAAAAGAATGTATTAATGAATATATCAGAGAGGAAGGTCATATAAAAAATCTGTTATTATTTACGGAAAAAAGATTGAAGGAGCTGAAATTAGGCAGGCTTTCTCTGATAAGTTTAAAGCATCTTTCGGGACAAAGTCTTCTTTTTGGAATTTTTCTGGCAGGTATAGGTGCCTGTATACGTATTGTGGAAGGCAGAACTCTGGGAGAAATTCTTCCTTATTATATTCTATCCTTTTTAGGCATGTATTTTTATTTTTCTCTCACCGGCTGGATAGATTACGAGGAAAGAATCAAGGGGATTAAAGATAACATATTAGATTTTTTAGAGAATAAAAGGTACAGCGGAATTTATAATGAGATCAGGGCAGAAAAAATTGAGGAGAAGGAAGAGATATTAATATTCGGAAAAGAGGAGGAGCAGCAGCTGAGGGAATTGCTGCAGGAAATTTTGGCTTGAAAAAGAATAACAGCTTTGCTACACTGAAAATGATTATTTATCACTCACAAATGGGAGGAAGAGAAAATGGGAAATAAAGTAGCATTTGATTATTCTAAGGCTTTATCCTTTGTAAGCAGCAATGAAGTAGAGCTTATGAAAAAGCTTACTCTGGATGCGAAGGAAGTATTAGTTTCTAAAACCGGAGCAGGGAATGACTTTTTAGGCTGGATTGATTTGCCGGTAGATTATGATAAGGAAGAGTTTGCAAGAATTAAGGAAGCAGCTAAGAAGATTCAGAACGATTCCGAGGTATTACTGGTAATCGGTATCGGCGGATCTTACCTGGGAGCCAGAGCTGCCATAGAATTTTTAAGACACAGCTTTTACAACGTGGTGGACAAGTCTGTTCGTAAGACACCTGAAATTTATTTTGTGGGAAACTCCATCAGTTCTACCTATATTAAAGATTTAATGGATGTAATCGGAGACAGAGATTTCTCTATTAATATGATTTCCAAATCCGGTACAACTACAGAGCCTGCTATTGCTTTCAGAGTATTTAAGGCATTGGCTGAGAAAAAATACGGGAAAGAAGGGGCAGCAAAGAGAATTTATGCCACAACTGATAAGGCCAGAGGATCACTGAAGGGCCTGGCAGATGCAGAAGGCTATGAAACCTTTGTAGTGCCTGACGATATCGGAGGAAGATTTTCTGTACTTACAGCAGTAGGTCTTTTACCTATCGCAGTAAGCGGAGCAGATATTGACCAGTTAATGGCCGGAGCAGCTGAAGGTAGAAAGAATGCGCTGGAAAACAGCTTTGAGGATAATGATGCCTTACAGTATGCGGCTTTAAGAAATATTATGTTAAGAAAAGGTAAGGGAATTGAGATTCTTGCCAATTATGAGCCTTGCGTACATTTTGTTTCTGAATGGTGGAAGCAGTTATACGGTGAAAGTGAAGGAAAGGATCAGAAGGGTATTTTCCCTGCCAGTGTAGATTTAACCACAGATCTTCACTCCATGGGTCAGTTTATCCAGGATGGTGCCCGTACCTTATTTGAAACTGTAATTGATATTGAGACTTCCAGAGAAGAAATCATTTTAGAAGAAGAGCCGGTAGATTTAGACGGATTAAATTACCTTACCGGAAAAACAGTGGAATTCGTTAATAAATCTGCTATGAACGGTACAATTTTAGCTCATACAGACGGACAGGTTCCTAACTTTATGATTCATGTACCTGCCACCACAGAATTTTATCTGGGACAGTTATTCTATTTCTTTGAATTTGCCTGTGGTGTAAGCGGATACTTATTAGGAGTAAATCCTTTTGACCAGCCGGGAGTAGAAAGCTACAAAAAGAATATGTTTGCCTTATTGGGTAAACCCGGTTATGAAGCACAGAGAGAAGAATTATTAAAAAGGTTGTAATTTTTTTCAATTTAGTGTATGATACATAAAGAAACAAAAAAAGGTACTTATTTTTATGAATAAGTACCTTTATATAAGGGGCATTAGCGCAGTTGGGAGCGCGCCACACTGGCAGTGTGGAGGTCACGGGTTCAAGTCCCGTATGCTCCAGTCTTGAAACCGTAAATATTAATATTTGCGGTTTTTTTAAATAGTCGGGAGGAAAAAATAATGAAAATTGTAATGTTAGATAGAAACAGTCTGGGAAATGATATGGATATTTCTATTTTCGAAGAGCTGGGTATCTTTGAGGCTCACGATGTGGCTGACAGGGATAGCTGTAAGGAATGGATTAAGGATGCAGATGCAGTAATTTTTAATAAGACAGTGATGGATGAGGACATGCTGAAGGATGCGCCCAAGGTAAAGCTGTTATGTGTTACAGCCACAGGCTATGATAACATTGACCTTGAATATGCCAGAGCCAATAATATTGCAGTAAGCAATGTGAGAAATTATTCCACGGCCTCTGTAGCCCAGCATACTTTTGCTTTGGCCTTATATTTGCTGGAAAAAATCTGCTACTATGATAATTATGTAAAGTCAGGAGCCTACAGTAATCAATTGGGCTTTTCTAATTTTGATGAAGCCTATACTGAGCTGGAAGGAAAAACCTGGGGAATTATAGGTATGGGTAATATCGGAAGAAAGGTGGCAAAAATTGCAGAGGCCTTTGGCTGTCATGTGATTTTCTATTCTGCTTCCGGAGAGAATAAAAGTACAGAATATGAGCAGGTAGACTTTGATACCCTGCTTGGTAGATCGGATTTCTTATCAATTCACTGTCCTTTATCTGAAAGAACCAAAAATCTTATCAATAAGGATGCCTTATCAAAAATGAAATCTACAGCAATCTTAATTAATGTGGCCAGAGGTCCGGTAGTAAATGATGAAGATCTTTATGAAGCCCTGGAGGCAGGAAAGATTGCGGCTGCCGGTCTAGATGTATTGGGCAAGGAGCCCATGGAAAAAACAAATCCTTTAGGTAAGATTAAAGACAGCAGGAAATTACTGATTACTCCTCACATGGCATGGGCCAGTGTGGAGGCAAGAACCCGTTGCTTAAGGGAAGTATTCTATAATATAGAAGCTTTTGCCCAGGGAGAACAAAGAAACAGGGTGGATTTGTAAGGAAAAGTAATTAGCCTTATGAAGATAACAGTGATGATAGGACAGACGACCATCACTTTAATAAAAATTCGGCTGGAATATAATTTGTAAAAGGAGAAAAAAATGAGCAGCGAAATCAGAGATATTAATCTGGCCGAATCAGGCGAAAAGAAAATTGAATGGGTAAAAAGAAATTGTGACCTGTTAAGAATGCTGGAGGAGGAATTCTCAAAGTCTAAGCCCTTTGCAGGAAAAAAGGTTGCCTTAAGTGTGCATTTGGAAGCAAAAACAGCTTACTTATGTAAGGTATTGGCAGCGGGAGGAGCAAAGATGTATGTTACCGGCTCCAATCCTCTTTCTACACAGGATGATGTGGCAGCAGCTTTAGTGAAAGCAGGATTAAATGTATTTGCCTGGTATAATGCCACTGAGGAAGAATATTTTTCCCATATCAGAAAGGTATTGGAGGTAGGCCCCAATATTATTATTGATGATGGCGGTGATCTGGTTCATATGATGCACACAGAATATGTAGACCTGATTCCTGAGGTAATCGGAGGATGTGAGGAAACCACTACCGGTATCCTTCGTTTGGAGGCTATGGATAAAGCCGGCACTCTGAAATTCCCCATGGTGAGAGTAAATAATGCTGACTGTAAGCATTTATTTGATAACCGTTACGGAACGGGACAGTCAGTTTGGGATGGTATTAATAGAACTACAAATCTTATTGTTGCAGGAAAAAATGTAGTAGTAGCAGGCTATGGCTGGTGCGGAAAAGGTGTAGCCATGAGAGCTAAGGGTCTGGGAGCTAAGGTAATCGTAACAGAGGTTGATCCTATTAAGGCTATTGAAGCCATTATGGATGGATTTGAGGTAATGCCTATGAATCAGGCAGCGAAAATCGGAGATTTCTTTGTTACCGTAACCGGCTGTGACAAGGTAATTGATGAAGAAGATTTTGTAGTAATGAAGGATGGTGCTATTCTTTGTAACGCAGGACATTTTGATTGTGAAATCGATATGGCTACCTTAAGAAAAATTGCCACAGAGTCTAAGGAAATGCGTAATAATATTATGGGCTACAAGCTTCCACAGGGACAGTGGATTTTCGTACTGGCTGAAGGAAGACTGGTAAATCTGGCTGCGGGAGACGGACACCCGGCTGAAATTATGGATATGAGCTTTGCTATCCAGGCCTTATCTGCCAAATATCTTGTGGAAAATCAGGGAAAATTAACAGAAATGATTCAGGACGTTCCCAGAGAAGTGGATTTAGATGTAGCTGCCAGAAAATTAGCCTTTATGGGAAAAGAAATTGATGTTTTAACCGAGGAACAGATTGCTTATCTGAACAGCTAAAAAGGATAAAATAAAGGGTAGATATCAAGGAAATTCAGCTTGATATCTACCCTTTTATATTAAATATATTTACCGGTAAATTGATTTCGTCCATTTTTCTTAGAATAATAAAGACATTGATCAGCTTCCTCTACCAAGGCCTCAAAGGACATGGTTTTTGCATTTTTTTGATGGCAGAAGCCAATACTTAAGGTAAGGTGGTCGGCAATTTCAGAGGCTTGATGAGGAATCATGGCATCGTTAATTTGATGATTAATACGTTTACAGATGGTATCGGCAATTTCTGCAGTAACATCATGAGTCAGAATAAGGAATTCTTCTCCACCGTAACGTATTACAACGTCTTTGCTTCGTACAGAAGCGGACAGGATTTTAGCTACTTTTTTCAATGCCTTATCACCCTCAGGATGACCGTAGGTATCATTGTATTTTTTAAAGTAATCAATGTCCATCATAATGACAGCCAAATCTGCAGGTGTGCCGAAATGGTTGTACTGCTTAATAAGACGGTTAAGTTTTTTGCGGTTATAAACTCCCGTCAGGTGATCGGTAATATTTCTTCTGGCCAGAATATTTAAAATAATACCTACAATGACAAGAACCAGACAGAAAATTAAGATTACCAGAATAGAAATAGTGGAACGTCTGGTGAGAATAGTATTGTAGGCCTTTAATTTACTATTTTCCTTATAATAAGAGGAAAACTCTAAATATTCCCGTTGAATATCATTTTCAAACTCTTCATTCATGGTCAACAGTTTTTCATAGACCCGGTTAAGGTTTTCATTATCCCCGGTATCAGAATAAATTGTTTTTAAGAGAGTATAAATATCCGGTTCAAAACCATAAGCCACAATCTCTTCTGTATTCAGCATTTCTGTGAGAATAGAAAGAGCATCCTCGTAGTTTTTTAGTTCAACTAAATATTTAGCACGGGTAAGCATAATAAAATA
>JAFYWD010000019.1 GCA_017558205.1 Lachnospiraceae bacterium
CAGCAATACAGGAATTAATTATTATGATATTACTGTCAGCGTGATTTCTGACGGAAAAGAGTTTTACCAGGATATGACAGGAAGTGTAACCTTTATAACGAAGGAAAAGAAGGAAGTGCTTTATGTATCAAACCGTGCTGTTATCAGAGACGGTGATAAGTCTTATGTGCAGCAGTGGGATAAAAATGGTAAGATCGTCCGTAAGGAAGTAGAAACCGGTTTCTCTGACGGAGTCAGCGTGGAAATCATCAAGGGACTTGAGGAAGGAGAGGTTGTATTGATAGAAAGTAAGGTGACGGCAGAATGAAACCAATAGAATTATTTCGATTAGTGTGGATAAATTTATCCCAAAATAAATTTAAGGTAATTATGACCTCTGTAGGTATTGTGGTAGGTACTGCAACCATCATGCTGGTAATAGCCATCGGAACCGGAGGTAAGCTGGAGGTGGCAGAACAATTTAAGAATTTAAATGCAGGTGCCATTGATATTTCTTATGAACGTTCTTCTGCTTCCGGAAGAGGGGGAATGGGACAAATGGGTTTTCCCATGGGAAGAAGCGGACAGGGACAAGGGGCACCCATGGGTGGTATGCCTCCCATGGGACAGGGGATGCCTGATTTTGGCGCCATATTTCCCGGTAGAGGAAATGAAAGCAGCAGAATGAATCGGGAAAAGATTATCTTGTCACGGGAGGAAATGGAGGAATTATCTGTTTTTGTTCCCGGATTATCTGATACTACCATTTCCTATTCTACCAATGCATCGGTAGAGGGAGGAAACCTGGAAGAGAGTACTAATCTTACGGTAGCAGGAGTTCTTTCTAATTACATGGCAATCAGTAACCTTTCCATGCAGATTGGTGATTTTTTATCACAGGAAAATGAGGAGGGGAAAGAAAAAATCTGTATCCTGGGATCCTCTGTGGCAAAAACAATCTTTGGCAGTGCCTTAGATGCTTACGATGAAATTGTTTATATTGATGCCAGACCTTACGTGGTGAGAGGTGTTTTTGAAGAAATGGGTACTGTAGCCTCCGGGATCAATCCGGACAATGCCATTTTTATTCCTTATAATACCGGAATAAAATATCTGGTGGGAGAAGAGGTAAGCCCTACGATTACGGTAATAGCCAAAGAGGTGGGGGAAGTGGAGCAGGTGATTTCCCATATTAAAAATGTTTTAGCAGATATTTATCCCAATGCTGAATTTACGATTTCAGATGCGGGAAGCAAAATGGAAGCAGCATCTGCCTCCAATGATACACTAACCTTACTTCTTATTTCCATGGCTGTGATTGTTTTTATTGTGGGTGGTATAGGAATTATGAATGTATTATTTGTATCAGTGAAGGAGAGAACAAATGAAATCGGAATTTTGAAAGCGCTGGGATGTTCTAAAAAGGATATTTTATTAGAATTCCTATTGGAGGCATCCTGCACCAGCCTGGTAGGAGCATTACTTGGCTTACTTTTAGCTTTGGCAGTTACACCGGTGGTAGAAAGTATGTCAGTGAGAGTGGAATTATCTCTTTTTGGCGCTCTACTGTCTTTGGTATTTGGTGTATTAACCGGTTCAATATTTGGATTTTATCCGGCTTATAAGGCTTCACGCCTGGTACCGGTAGTGGCATTGAATCAGGAATAAAATAGAAAGGATTAAAAGGAGGAAGAAATCATGGAAGAGAATAAAGAAATGATCGAAACTACAGAATTAGCAGCTGTTGATCAGAGTAAAACGAAAGGAAAAAGCAAAGGGAATAAAGCAGTGCTTTTTATTGTCTTAGGAATAATTATAGTTCTTGGTGTGGGGATTGGCCTGTTTTTGCTAAAAGGTAAAAATATGCAGACAAATGGTGAAGAAAATATTGTTTTAAAAGAAGGACAGTCCTTGGTGTATGGAGAAATTACGGCAATTAACGGAAATGAAATGACCTACAGAATTACAAATAATCCTCAGTCCTCCGACTTTGAAAAGGGAGAACGTCCGGAAGGATTTGAAAGAGGGGAACGTCCGGAAGGATTTGAGCCGGGCCGGATGCTGGAGGGATTTGAGCCGGGCCAGATGCCGGAAGGATTTGAGCCGGGCCAGATGCCGGAAGGATTTGAGCCGGGCCGGATGCCGGAAGGATTTGAGCCGGGCCGGATGCCGGAAGGATTTGAGCCGGGTCAGATGCCGGAGGGATTTAGAGGAGGACAGCGTCCCGGTGGTTTTGGTAAAAACAGGGAGGTTACGGTACAGATTCCTGTAGGAACAAAGGTAACTACTGCCTTAGGGGCAGAAACCACATTTTCCCGACTGGAGACTGGGGACAGTATCAGAATGCTGGTAGAAAAAGGAGAAGCTTCCGAAACTATCCTGGAAATTTGGATTCTGGAATAATGGGATTTGCATGACGGTAACAGAAAGGTGGAAAGAATGGAAGAATTAATACGCATGGGAAATATCTGTAAAGGATACACTATGGGAGAAGAAAAGGTTCCTATTTTGAAAAATATTTCCTTTACAGTAAAGCAAGGAGAATTCGTGGCAATTCTGGGGCCCTCCGGTTCCGGAAAGACAACATTGATGAATATTATAGGCTGTATGGATGTTATGGACGAAGGAGAGTATTTTTTAAATGGAAGAGCAATTCATGCGGCACGGGAAGAAGAATTGACGGAAATCAGAAATCGGGAAATAGGATTTATTTTTCAAAACTATCAGCTGATTCCCACATATAATATTATGCAGAATATTTCCATACCTCTCCTTATGCGGGGAATGAGCAGGAAGGAAGCAGAAGAAAAATGCATGCCTATGATTGAAATGCTGGATATTGCCCATAG
Organism: Lachnospiraceae bacterium; assembly: GCA_017558205.1. Lineage (GTDB taxonomy): Bacteria > Bacillota > Clostridia > Lachnospirales > Lachnospiraceae > SFDP01. Next base: position 2,829 of record JAFYWD010000019.1, read on the forward strand.
AATCTCCCATAAGCCCAGTGAGTTATCCGGGGGGCAGAAGCAAAGAGTAGCGATTGCCAGAGCATTGGTTGGAGAGCCGGCCATACTTTTAGCCGATGAACCTACGGGAGCCTTGGATACAACCAGCGGGAAAGAAGTATTAAGGCTGTTTAAAGAATTAAATGATATGGGAAATACTATTGTTATGATTACTCATGATTTAAATGTTGCCAAGTCAGCCGGAAGAATTGTACATATTATAGATGGGGAGCTGACAGATGAAGCTTCTGTAAATGATATGAATAAAATGTAAGATAGCAGCAGGAAGCCAAAGATAGAAAAGTGATATATTATAATGTAAAAATAGTGATGGCACTATCCCAATACGGAGGATAGTGCTATATTTATGTTATCAGCTATATTTTCTATGGAAGGTATGGTAATGGAAAAGGGATAAGGAGGTTACTATGGGAAGAAAAAAAGGTTGGTGGAAAAGACAGCTTGCTATACTGCTTTGCGCAGCTAATGTATTAGGACAGATTCTGCCGGTGGCAGCACAGGAGGAGATTACGGTTTCCGAAAATAACATTGCCACACAAGAAGGTGAGGTTACGGAAACGGTATCAGGTCAGGAGCTTACAGCCAATATTGCTTTGGGGAAAAGAGCAACTGCCAGTTCCGAGGAAGCAAATACGGTATCAGCCAATAATGCGGTAGATGGAAACAATTACTCGGATAATTCTCGATGGGGAAGTAACAGAGGAGAGGGTCCACACTGGATTTATATTGATTTAGAGAAGGAAATGGACATTAGGACGGTAGCTGTTTTTTGGGAAAACAGAAAGGCTACCTCATATAAAATTCAGGTGGCAGACAGCTTAAGTAATCCTATGTCGGAGGAGGATTGGAGGACAGTAAAGGAGTGTAAGACACGCCCTGCTTCCATTACTGATGTAATAGAGCTTAATCAGACAGAAAAGGGAAGATATGTGCGTTTACTGATAGAAAGCTTTACCTCCCAGGATCCGGATGGAAGAACAGAGTGGAACACGGTATCTGTTTATGAAATAGAAATCTACGGAGGAGAGGCAGAAATTCAGATACAAAACCCTGCAGTAAATGTGGCAAAGGGGAAAAGGGCAGTCAGCAGTTCACAGGAAGCAGACAATTTCAATGCAGCGACAGCAGTAGACGGTGATACTGCAGAATCAAGATGGTCCAGTGCCAGAGGAGACGGCCCACATTGGATTTATGTGGATTTGGGAAAAAGCATGGATGTAAAGTCCTTTCGAATCTTTTGGGAAACCAGGAAGGCAACCAATTATAAAATTCAGATAGCACAAAGTTTAAGTGCAAGTCCGCAGGAAAATGAATGGACTACCGTACAAAGCTTTACCAGTCGTCCTGAAAGCAAGATACAGATTATTAATCTTGCAAATATTAAAAGAGCACGTTATGTACGCTTATATATTGAAAATTTTGATCATCTGAATCCTGATGATAATATCAGCTGGAATACCATTTCCATTTATGAGCTGGAGGTTTATGGAGGAAATGCTCCCGGAGATATTATGGAAACTGCATCGATCAGCTTTGTACAGCCACAGCCGGGAGACAGGAAGCTGGAATTAATTCTTCCACCCAGGGAAGGAGCAACCGTAAAATATAATGGTACAGATTATGAACAGCTGATAGATGATGAATTAAATATTTATCAGCCTATTGTTGATATGGAAGCAGTAGTTTCGGTAAAGGTGACAAATGACAATAATCCCTCACAATATGTCTTTAAGGAAATGCAGGTAACTATTCCCGGACAGTATCCAGTGGAAGAAGGTGATAATCCTGCCCCTAAGGTATTGCCGGAGCTTAGGGAATGGAAGGGAACCAGTGGAAGCTATCGTATTTTAGAAGAAAGCAGGATTGTATACAAGGAAGAGGAATTAAAAACGGCTGCAGAGGCCCTGGCAAGAGATTATCAGGTGCTTACGGGGGAAAGCTTAAGAGTAGTAAAAGCAGAGGAAGCAGAAGCAGGAGATATCTTTTTCCGGTTAACAAAGGGAAAGGGTCTGTTTAAAGAAGGCTATCTGATGAATATCACTGACAGGGTAGTGGTAGAGGCAGAGGAGAGTACCGGAGCTTATTGGGCTACCAGAACTATTTTACAAAGTATAAAAAAAGAGGGCAGCATTCCTCAGGGAATTGCCAGAGATTATCCTTTATATGAAGTCAGGGGACTGATTCTTGATGTGGGAAGAAAAACCTTTAGTATGGATTATCTGAAACAGACGGTTCAGGAATTAGCCTGGTACAAAATGAATGATTTTCAGATACATTTGAATGATAACTATATCTGGCTGGAAAACTACAGTGATGCCAATGAAGATCCTATGACAGCATATTCCGGTTTCCGACTGGAATCAGATATTAAAAAAGGTGGGAATAACGGATTAAATCAGGCAGATTTAACAAATACAGACGTATTTTATACCAAAGATGAATTTCGGGAATTTATGCAGACAGCCAAGGAATGCGGTGTAAATATTGTACCGGAAATTGATGTGCCTGCCCACTCTTTAGCATTGACTAAGGTAAGACCTGATCTTAGAGACGGCACTAACGGAAGGCAAAATGATCATCTGGCATTAAGCACTAAATTTGATGAATGTGTAGATTTTGTACAAAGTATTTTTGATGAATATATGGGAAGTGATCTGGAAAATCCTGTATTTGATCCTGATGCTACCATCCATATAGGCTGTGATGAATATGAAGCAGATGCTGCTGCTTTTCGACGTTTTTGTAACAGCATGATTGAGTATGTACAGGAGAGGGGACGCAAGGTTCGTTTCTGGGGAAGTCTTACCAGACTGCAGTCATAGGTAGATGTGATCAGTAAGGATGTACAGGTTAACCTTTGGAGTAAGGACTGGGCAAGAATGGATCAGATGTACAAAGAGGGCTATGAGCTGATTAACTGCTTGGATACTGATTATTATATTGTTCCCAATGCAGGATATTACAGAGATTATTTAGATAATGACAAAA
>JAFYWD010000205.1 GCA_017558205.1 Lachnospiraceae bacterium
TCCACAAGCGAAAGCTTAAGCACCAGTGTATCCACAAGTGAAAGCTTAAGTACCAGCGTATCTACAAGTGAAAGTTTGAGCACCAGTGTATCCACAAGCGAAAGCTTAAGCACCAGTGTATCCACAAGTGAAAGCTTAAGTACCAGCGTATCTACAAGTGAAAGTTTGAGCACCAGTACTTCCACAAGCGAAAGCTTGAGCACCAGTACTTCCACAAGCGAAAGCTTGAGCACCAGTGTATCCACAAGTGAAAGCTTAAGTACCAGTGTATCCACAAGCGAAAGCTTAAGCACCAGTGTATCCACAAGTGAAAGCTTAAGTACCAGTGTATCTACAAGTGAAAGCTTAAGTACCAGTGTATCTACAAGTGAAAGCTTAAGCACCAGTGTATCCACAAGCGAAAGCTTAAGCACCAGTACTTCCACAAGTGAAAGCGAAAGCACCAGCACTTCTGCAAGTGCAAGTGAGAGTACCTCTAGCAGAAGAAGCACCAATATTTCCTTAAGTGCAAGTGAAAGTGCAAGCATGAGTAATAATACTCCTCAGTCTGAATCAGGAGCTCAGGAACAGACAAATGCTGGTGGTACAAATAATGAAGTACCTGCCGGTGAAACAGCGCCTGTAGCAACTACAGAAACTGTAACAAATGAAGTTCTGATGACTGCACCTGCTCCTGCAGCTGCTGAGGTTCTTGAAGCTGAAGTTGAAGAAGCTCTTGTTGAAGTAGAAGAGGAAGAAGTTCCGTTAGCAGTAGTAGAGCTTGATCCTGAAGAAGAATTAGTTCAAGTAGAAGAAGAGGAGGTTCCTCTTGCAGAAGTTGAATTAGATAGCAACAAGAACTGGTGGTGGTGGTTATTAGGTGTAGCAGCCGTTGCAACAGGAAAAGCAGCTTACGATAAGAAAAATAAAAAGGGTATCTTTGCCGAGAAAGCAACTGAAGTTTCTGATGAAACTGAAGAATAATTGATATCTTTACAAGTACGGCTAATCGTAATATAGTGTAATATAGAAAATACCAGATGGAATTAGCACCTGTTTAGGCAGGCTGCTAATTCCATTTTAATAGGAAAGAGTGATTCAGTGAGACGTAAAAGAAAAGAATTTATTCTTTTGCAGAAGCTGTTATATACAGCGTTTATTTTTGCTATCTATATCTTAGGAACAAATATTCCCTTATTTGGAGTGAATGTTTCAGAGTACGTTAGTAATAATGTAGATATGGATAAATTATTAATACAAACCATTAGCGGAGACTTAAATCAGTGTTCGATTTTTAACCTGGGAATTTTTCCTTATATGATCTCCTCATTGCTTATACAGATTATCTATGCATTTAAATCAGAAGAGTCTAAGAAAAGAGTTTCTGCCAAGAGGAGAAATTTTTTTACTTTAGTGACAGCAATTATTATTTCATTGATTCAGTCTTTTACTTATATGGGAAGATTGAATTTTTCCTTTCCCAAGGGTTTTGAATACTTGGGATATGCAGTGGCATATTGGGAAATGGTAGCAGGAAGCATGGTAATTATTCTATTATGTTCCCGTAATAAAAAGTATGGTATCGGAGGTCAGACAATTATTATTCTGGCTAATATTTTAAGTACCATTATGGTAAATCTAAGTGGTTATTCAGTAAAGGATCTGATTCTGCCTATTGGTGTGTCATTGGTAATTATGTTCATCATAATCATCATGGAAAATGCGGAAATACGAATTCCTTTACAGAGAATTTCAATACATAATATATATGCGGATAAGAATTATCTGGCTATAAAATTTAATCCGGTAGGAGTTATGCCTGCCATGTTTAGCTCGGCCTTTTTTCTGCTTCCGCAACTAGCTGTTATGCTGGCCTTATATTTCCTGCCTAAAAATACAGTATTATTATGGTGGCAGCAGGAATTATCTCTGGCAAGAATTCCCGGAATTATAATTTATTTAATCATATTGTATATTTTAACGGTTTGCTTTTCATTTCTATTTATTAATCCCAAAGACATTACAGAACAATTTCTTAAAAGTGGTGACAGCTTATTAGATATCCACATGGGGAAAGAAACCAGAAGATATTTAAGACGTATTATGATATCAGTGAGTTTATTAAGTGCTACCATTATGGCATTATGCCTGGGCTTCCCCTTATATCTGCAGTATATGGGACAAATTGAAGGTGTATTGAATACACTGCCTTCCTCAGTTATGATGCTGACAGGTATTATATGCAGCTTGTTAAGAGAGACAGATGCCATTAAAAATATGGAATCCTATAAACCTTTTATTTAGGAGAAAAAGATGATACATTTTATACCGGCCTGGTATCAAAAAAATAAATGGTGTGAAAATGAACAGAAATGGTATTCTGCACGTTTGCGCACGGAATTTGATGATACAGTAAAACAGATTCAGCTATTTCATAGACATAAGGTTTTTCCTTTTCAAATTTTATTACTCAGCTTTGCCCCTAACTTCAGGCATTTTTTACATCGCCAAGGGGTTTATCGGGTTCCTTATTGGTCTTGTTTTGATGCCATGCAGGAGGTTCGCAGAAAAAAAGCAATGTTATTATCCTTTTATAATCTAAACTGGCCGGATGAAATAGAATTTATCTATACCCCCTTCGTAGTTGTTGCTTTATTAAAGGGAAAAAAGTTTGCACAGATTGAATTCGGTGAGGATGGTAATCCTATTCAGGTAGATATGTTTGAAAATGAGATTATTAAAAGACGTAATATCTATGATGACCGTGGCTTTGTATCTTCTACTATTTTATTTGAAGAAGGAAAACCGCTTTATCAGGATTATCTTACGGTCAAAGGAATGTGGAAGCTTCGAGAGTATAGCAGTGACGGTCATGTGGAAGTAAACCCCAAGGCTCCCTATTATTTATTAGACAATAAGAATAAGAGTATAAAAAAGGAGTTTACTTTTTTAACCTATAACTCACTGGCTGAAATTATTTTTGAAGTAGCTACAAATTATGTAGATTTGTTAGAGAAGGAAGATTTATTCTGTATGGCCATGGATTCAGGTCATAATCAGCTTCTATACGATATTTTGAAGGATAAAAAACCTATTTTATCTTTCTATGAAAACCGTTGTAAAATAAAAAAAGAAGGTATAGTGCAAAAGCTGATTGAGGGTGCAGGCTGTGTGGTAGCAGATACTATGGATAAGGTTGTCCAAATGGAAACCTTATATAACGGCTATCAGGGGATGGTGAAGGATATTTCCCCCTTTGACACAAGACTAAATCTGGGAATCAGTCAGCAAATTTACGGACAAAAAATTATGGTGCCCGTTGACGGAATGAAGGAAGAAAAGTTGGAAAGACTGGTGAGTCAATTAGGTGCTTATCTGCAAAAGAACAGCAGAGCCCAAATTCATTTTTTAACCAGACTTTCAGATTATAACAGGGAGATGTTATTGCTTCAAAAGACTAGGACTTATCTGGAAAAATACGGATTGAGTCCGGAATGGGCTGCACCTGCCAATAGAGAGAATGAAAGAGAAAATGACTTAGAGGCAGAGCTCATACCTAAGCGTTTTTTTGTAGAACAATGTGTTGAAGATTATAAGGTAAGTAACTGTATGAAGGAACAGAGAATACTGGTAGACCTTAGAGAGGTATCAGAGGTGTATTTGCAGGTGCTTGCCATTAGTGTAGGGATTCCACAGCTGGTAGCAAAGGAATCGGAATTTGTTTATCCGGGAAAAAATGGATTTATCCTGGAGGAAAACGAAAATTTAGAGCAGTATCTTGATTTTTATCTGGTTGGTTTATCCAATTGGAATAAAGCAATGATATATAGCTGTGAAATTGGAAGAAATTATAGTGCTGATATTTTGGTAGAGAAATGGAAAGAGGTTATTAACTGTGTCAGAAATGATTAAGGTTCTTGTATTAGAAGCCGAGGGAAAAAAATATCATGTGCCGGAAGATATAGTGATAGAAAGTAGTCCTTATTTTCAAACCAAGGTAAAGAAGCCTTACGATCTTGTAATAATAGATAAAATTCCGGAAAAGGAAGAACTGGCTTTTTTATATGAGGCAACGAAGGAATACTGTTTGTATATTACTGCTGATATACAGCTGCAAGAAGAAGCTTTACAATTTTTTAACCGTAAAATGGGAAAAAGAATTGAGAAACAGGAGATACCGGTATTTTTACAGACTGAGGCAAAAAATTATTTTCCCAGCTCTTATGGAGAAAAGTTTGGTTTTAATAACTTTAGTATTTCTCAAAAATTTAAAGGTAAGATTAGGTGGACAGGAAATTATAGTGTCCACTTAGAGGGTGATTTTGGGGAAGAATTAAAACAGATTGGCTTCTGGCGAAATAATATTCCCATTGATAAAGGACAGGCTCTGGAATTGTGGCTGGAATATAAAAAGGATGCTAATGTAGAGCTGGCATTAACAGTAGTTCATTTTGCTTCCGGAACGATTTCAACGGTAGAACAGCAATGGTTTTTTACACAAGAGGATATGAAACAGCCGGTAATCATAGATAACCGTAAATCCTATGGTCCTATTTTTGTATATCTGTCTGCCAGAGGAAAGGGAACATTAGATATTATTGCCTTACACGACAGATACAGCAGAAGAGGGCATGGATATTTTATTCCCGGTGGAGAGCGTTATGTTACGTCAGAAAGAGAAGAGGTTTTTGCCTATTTTAATCCCGGGGATTTGAAGCCGCCATTACATATCTATTTTTCAGGGTATAAAACAAAACAGGGATTTGAAGGCTATCATTTAATGAAAAGCATGAAATCTCCTTTTCTCTTAATTGCAGAAGCAAGATTAGAGGGAGGCAGCTTTTATCTGGGAAGTAAGGAATATGAAGAATTATTGATAGGAATTATGAAAAAATACAGAGATCAGCTGGGATTTACCGGATCTGATGTGATTATGTCAGGATTATCCATGGGAACCTTTGGCGCTTTATATTACAGTCCGGATTTATTGCCTCACTCTGTAGTTTTGGGCAAACCACTGGCAAGTATCGGATATATTGCGGAAAATGAAAGAATAAAACGACCTAGTGGCTTTCCCACTTCTTTAGATGTACTGAAGTATGTAAAAAATCATTACAAAAAAGAAGATAGAGAAGAGGTCAATGAGATTTTTTGGGAAAAGCTGGAAAAGGTTCATTGGGGAGATACCAAGTTTGTTATTTCTTACATGATAGAAGATGATTATGACAGTAATGCTTATCAAAATTTGATTACCAGATTAGATCCCAAGGGTATTCAAATCTATGGAAAAGGAATTCATGGAAGACATAATGATAATACCTATGAAATTGTACGTTGGTATAGAAGTCAGCTGAAAAAAATATTAAGAGAAGATTATAACAGAAGGCCGGTATAAGATGATTGGACAAAAATGGAATATTTATTGGAATGAATATTCTTCAGATACTTATTTATACGGAAGTGAAATTAATTTTCTGGAGAATCATAAGGTTGAATTTTGTAATGAATTAATGCCTCCGGGAACCGTTATAAAAAAATGGTATTCTAAGACAAATTTTCAGGCACAAAAAATTGAACCTGCCCTTCCGATGATAGATGGGGAGGGAGAATATAAAATTATTGTAGACATTACAGTGGATGATGAGGAAAGCTGTATAGGAAGATTAGTTTTTTTTGATCGTTTCTATAAAGAGATAGGGTATCTTTTCCTCAGGGAAAAGGAACAGGTATTCCGATGTCCTCTAAATACCTATAGCTATGAGTTACATTTGATTAACGGAGGCGTCACCCACTTTATTTTTAATGCAGTGGAAATTCAGGAAATAATAGATGAACCAGAAAAGAAGAATAAAAAAGTTAAATAAGATTTTAAAGAAAATAAAAAGTTATAAAGAAAAAATGTCTTCCTTAACTGATGAGCAATTATCAGCACTTACTGATGAGTTTAAGACAAGGCTGCAAAATAAGGAAACCTTAGATGATATTTTGCCCGAGGCCTTTGCTGCTATCTGTGAAGCAGATAAGAGAGTATTGGGAAAAGAGCCATACGATGTTCAGATTTTGGGAGGAATTGCTCTCCATCAGGGACTTTTGGCAGAAATGAATACCGGCGAGGGAAAGACTCTGGTGGCGACCATGCCCTTATATTTGAATGCGTTGACAGGGAAAGGAACGATTCTTGTAACGACCAACTCCTATCTTGCACTAAGAGATGCTCAGGAGATGGGACAGGTTTATAATTTTATGGGTCTGACTGTTGCAGCAGGTGTAAAGGAAGACGAAGAGGAAAAGTTTTCCAATGAGGAAAAGAAACAGGTTTATGGCTCCGATATTGTATATACTACTCATGGTGTACTGGGCTTTGATTATTTATTAAATAATCTGGTAACAGATGCCCGGGATCGTTTTATGAGGGAGCTGTATTATGTAGTAATAGATGAGGCAGATTCTGTTCTCTTAGATGGTGCCCAGACACCTTTAGTAATCTCGGGGGTTCCCAGAGTGCAGTCTAATTTGTATGATATGGCAGATTATTTTGTTCGTTCACTGGTGGAAAAGAAGGATTATGAGACAGAGGATAAAAAAGTTTGGCTGACAGAAGAGGGAGTCAGATACGCAGAAAATTATTTTGGTATTGATAATTTTTACGGAAAGGAATTTTTTGAAATTAACAGACATGTTATCCTGGCATTAAGAGCACATGTATTATTTAAAATGGAAAAGGATTATGTAATTTCCAAGGATCATGAGCTTCAGCTAATTGATAATGAGTCCGGAAGAAAGATGGCAGGAGTTAAACTGAGAGGTGGAATGCACCAGGCTCTGGAGGTAAAGGAGCATTTAGAATTATCCCAGGAGAACCGTGCCATGGCATCCATCACATATCGGAATTTATTTATGCTGTTTGAGAAAATGGCAGGTATGAGTGGTACTATTATTGATGCTAAGGAGGAGCTGGCAGATGTTTACGGGAAACAGGTGGTGGCAATACCTCCTAATTGTAAGGTACAGAGAAAGGATTTGAAGGATCTTTTCTTCTTAGATGCAGACTCCCAGTTTCAGGCAGCCATAGAGGAAGCTCAATTTCTTCATAGTACCGGTCAGCCGGTAATTATCGTAGTTGCTACCATTGCGGAAACGGAAATGGTTTCCTCCATGCTGGTAGAAAGAGAAATTCCTCATAATGTATTGAATGCCAACAATGCTTTCTGGGAGGCAGAAATTATTAAAGAAGCCGGAAGAAAGTATGCGGTAACAGTGGCTACCTCCATGGCAGGTCGAGGAACAGATATTAAGCTGCAGGAAGGGGTAAAAGAGTTAGGCGGACTGGCAGTAATCGGAATCGGCAGAATGTTTAACAACAGACAGGAAAGACAGGCAAGAGGAAGAGCGGGAAGACAAGGAGATCCGGGAGTCAGCCGTTTTTATGTGTCACTTCAGGATGAGGTAGTAAATCAGTTTTCTTCCGGCTATATGGAAAAGTATATTACAGGTAAGAAAAAGCTGAGTAAAAGAAGAAAAAAAATTTTGATCAATGCTTCCCAAAAGCTGGGAGAAGAGCATGCTGTAAGTACACGTAAAAATTCCATTGAATATGATGAAATTCTGCTGAGACAAAGAAATGTAATGTATGAAACAAGAAATCGTCTATTGGACGGTGGAACCATGGAATTTAAAAAGATTTTAAAGGTGGCAGGGGAGAATATTGACAGCTTTTTACAGGAGACAAGAAAACCTGATGCAAAAGCAATTCATCGTTTCATTTATGACAATATTTCTTATGAGGTGACAGAAGAACTGACACGTAAGATTTTAAGAAGAAAAAAGAGAGTCAAAAAATTTCTTATGGCATTAGTAGAGCAGAGACTGGAACATCAAAAAGAAATGCTGGGAGAGCAGGAGGTTCTGGATGAATTCATCCGTGTGGCATGCTTAAGCTCCATTGACCAGGCATGGGTAGAGCAGGTAGACTATTTACAGCAGCTGCAGGCAGCAGTATCCGGAAGAACGATGGCACAAAGAAATCTGCTGTATGAATATCAGCAGGAGGCAGTAGAATCCTATCTTTCCATGGAAAAAATTATTTATAAAAATATCATAAGAAATATCTTATTAAGCGAAGTAGAATATGGAGAGGATGATAAGCTTTCTATTATTTATCCGTAATTCATAATTGAGGAGAAAGGGCATGATTTATAATTTTAATTTAGGAATTGGATGGGCCAGCAGCGGAGTAGAATATGCGCAGGCTTACAGAGCCAATATTTTCAGAAGTATTAATGAGCCTGCAAAGTTTATATTTACAGATATGTTTCCACAGGAAAATATCCAGCATATGACGAAAAATATCGGATTTTTGGATGAGGA